>JAKFXU010000053.1:3901-10923 GCA_021731215.1 Rhodoferax sp. | reverse complement strand
GGTTGTAGCCCTGCATGCTGGCCAGCAAGGTGGTCTTGATGCACTGCAATTCCTTGACGCCTTCTTCGTTTTTCTGATCCAGCAGGCCACTCAGCGGCTCGACCACGGCATAGGCCAGCATAATCCCCAGAAAAGTGCCAACCAGGGCCGAGCCAATCATGGCGCCCAAAATGGCCGGTGGTTGCCCGACCGAGCCCATGGTGTTGATCACCCCCAACACGGCGGCGATGATGCCGAACGCCGGCAAGGCTCCGGCCAGGCGCGTGAGGGCCGCAACCGGGGCGTGGGACTCGGCGTGGTGGGTATCAATCTCGCTGTCCATCAGGGACTCGATTTCGTGCGCATTCAGATTGCCCGAGACCATCATGCGCAGGTAGTCGGTCATGAACTCGACCACATGGTGGTCGCTGCCGACGGTGGCGTATTTCTGAAAAATGGCCGAGCTGTGCGGGTCTTCCACGTCTTTTTCGATCGCCATCAAGCCCTCCTTGCGGGCTTTTTGCAAAATGTCATAGAGCAAGGCCATCAGTTCCAGATAGCGCGCCTTGGTGTACTTGGAGCCTTTGAGCGCCTGCGGAATGAGCTTGATCGTGGCGCGCAGCACCTTGGGTTGATTGGCGACCGCAAACGCCCCCAGCGCACCGCCAAAAATCGTCACCAACTCGAAAGGCAAGGCCTTCAGAATCACCGCGATGTTGCCGCCATGCAGGATGTACATCCCGAAGATGCAACCCATGGAGACTAGGTAACCAACAATAACTATCATGTTCGTGCAAAGTCGCTGTGAGAGCCCGCAGCCATGGGGGGAACGTCCACCCTATCTTGCGTCGTTTCATTCTAGGGAACAAGCGCACCGGCCAAAAAATAGAAAAAGGCCCCAAAGGAGCCCTTTTAACAGTGCTTTCGTGTGGCGCCGTTCAGTGTAGCAATATCCCGCCGGCCGCAGCACCCTTGCCGGCGCGCGCTGGTGGCGTGCACAAGCCGCATTCAAAGTGGCGCGCGTTCTCATAGGCCTCGGTCACAAAATGACCGGTGCATTTGCAGCACTTGGTCATGGCCAGCATATTGTTGTCGATGAACTTGACCAGGCGCCAGGCGCGCGTGATCGACAGCAGCGGCTCGACGCCGCAGGCCGCGATCTGCTCGCTGTAGAGTTTGTAGGCTTTCATGACCGCGTCAATGTCTTCCAGCGCGCTGACCTTGCTCAGGTATTCATAGGTGTTCAAGAACAACGAGGCGTGGATGTTGGGCTGCCAGGCCAGAAACCAGTCGGTCGAAAACGGCAACTGGCCCTTGGACGGCGAGCGCCCGGCCACCTCCTTGTACAGGCGCAGCAAGCGCTCGTAAGACAGATCGGTCTCGCTCTCCAGCACCTGCAGCCGGGCCCCGAGCTGAATCAGGGCAACGGCGCGCTCAACCTGGCGCGAATCATTCAAAACACTTTTGCTGGCCATGGTGATCTCCTTACAGGGCTTCGGCGAAGCGCCCGGCCATCAAAATGCTGGCATGCAGCTTGGTGGTGGCGTCGTTGTCAACCTTGCTGGCGCTGTGGTTGGTCAGCAGGCGCCACACCATGTCGTCATCCATGCGGAAGCGGCACAGCAGCATGGCGCCGGAGGCGATCTTGAGCATCTGCGCCGCCGACAGCGTGGCAAGCAGGTCGGCTGACTCTTCCGACACACCGAGCCGAAACAGTGCCGCCGCCTTGTCCTTGCGGATCAGGTTCTGCGCCAGCATCAGGTAAGTCAGGTTGGCATCGCGGATTTCTGCGTTGAGTTGCTCGTCGGTCATGGTCGGCTCCTGGGGTGGGCAATCCCCCCAGGGATCGCGATGGAGTCGATTCTGGAGGCGGGCCTCAGGAACTTGAATCGGCATCTGCCTGTTCAGACCGTCAGGGTTTTGCCAGGCGCGTGTAAGGAAAATTCCTACTTTGGCCCGTATCAGCACCTCAATAGCTACCGTAGAATGAACACGATCAGCTTCCGAATGGGTGGCCACCAGACATGTCAATCAGCAAACCTTTGATGCCCAAGAGCGAGCCCTGCGCCGCCACCGGCGTCTTGGCGCAAATCCTGCGGGAGCAACCCCAGTTGGAATTTGCCGTCCTGGTGGGCAGTCGCGCCACCGGCACCTACCGTGCCGGCAGTGACTGGGATGTGGCGCTGCAATGGGCCCCCCAGCTTGACTGGCTCACCGTGTTGGATAAAACCGAAACCCTGCGACGCACGCTGGCACAGCAACTCAGCATGGCGCCCACGGCCATTGACCTGATCGAACTGCGCCGCGCCAATCTGGCCATGCGTGCCAGCGTGGCCGAAGACGGCTTGCCGTTGACGGGCCAGGACTCGCTGGCATGGGCGCGTTTTTTGCAGCGCACCTGGCGTGAGCTGGAAGACTTTTACTGGGACAAGCAACATGCGGCTTGACCTTTACCAAGCCGAGACGGCGCGCATTGCCGCAGAGCAAAGCGCACTGCTGGCGCAAGCCAAGGCTATTCTCAAACACGGCCGCGCCCTGACGCCCCTGGAGCAAAGCGGCGTGCTCCATGCACTGCAAATACTCATTGAAAACGCCATTGGCAAAGCCAAGCAACTGCTCAAAGCCAGCGACCAACCCGTGCCTGTCACTGGCTATGACGCATTCAAAGCCCTGGCCAACCGGGAGCAAATTGGGCCGGCGGAGCTCCCCGCGTGGAATGCCATCATCGGCCTGCGCAACCGCATCGTGCACGACTACATGAACATCGACATGGACCAGGTCATGGCCTGGGTGGCGGCCGACAAGGACCAATTCATCGTCCAGTTCCTGGTCAAGGAATTCCCGGGCTGAAGTCGGCATTGGGCAAGTCGCTTGGCTCAGCCCGAGAGGCGCTCATGTGCCGCGTCCGTTTTCCTGGGCATGCGCGCAGGCGCAGACTATGCTTCAAGCGCCGCGTTCAGCCGTTGCGCAAAAGCTTGCTGGGGGTAACGCAGGTTGGCTGCCCGCCAGCCTTCTTCCAAGCGGCTCTTCCAGCCAGGGCCGCGGGCCAGGGTTTGTTTCCATAGGTCGGCCAGCGCATAGTGGTCTTCATCCAGCAGGTAGTCCAGCAAGGCTGCCGCCTGGACCATATCTTTATTGGCTTTGACGCGTTGATTTTGCACGCGCTCACCGTGCACGATCAGTTTGTGCAGGGCAAAACGCTGCGGCTGCGGAACGTTGACAACCACCGGGCCAGAGCGTGCCACCAGGGTGGCGCGCATCGGGTCCTCCAGCGACAGCTCCATGAACCTAAGGGGCTGCAACACCACATTCAGATGCTTGACCTTGACGGGCAAGTCACCGCTGCGTCCCATGCTGGTCAAAAAGTCCAGGTCAAAGTCGGGTTCGTCCGCCTTTTTGTAGGTGGTCTGACTGTGAATCGGTGCAAAACCCATCTGCAAGGATTCGATCGCGCTGCGCGTGTCCATTTTCAGACTGGCGGGGAGCGCCAGCGACACATTGCGCCCAGCGTGCGCAAAATCCGGATCCAGTGTGGTATCGCCTTGGAACCATCGCACGCCCAATTGATTTTGATAGGTCAAAAAGGCATGCGTGCCCACCAGGATTGCGCCGGCCGAAAAAAAGCCATGCGCGGCCAGGCGATCAATCACGCGTCGGTGGGGCTCCGGAATGGCCCTGCACCCGTACTCCAAGGCCGCCCTGCTCATGCGAACCAGCGCGGCACGACTCTGCAGGCGCTCGGGGTCTTTGTGAGCCACCATCAAGCTGCGTGTGGCCTCGTCGTCCGGGCCGATGTAGATTTGCACCAACTCGCCACCGGCGTTCTTAAGGCGGTAGTACCAATACACGCGGCCAGCCACTGTCTTTTTTGCAAAACCGCCAGGTGCATCGGCCACGCTTCGGTCCATTTCATATTGGCGAGCGGCAACATCCAGGCCGGCAAAGGCAGCTTGGGCATTCGCGGGCAGGGGGTTGTACAGCTTGTTCATGGCCTTTTATACCACCAAAACAAATAAGGTGGCATAAGACGCCAACACGCCAGCGCTAGAAATAGCCTGAAATCCGGCTGTTTATCGCGCTTTAGCGCTGCCGCAATTTCCGTAATCTCACTACCGTTTCATCTCAAAAGTGATTCAGCGGGCCGTATTTGACATCAGGCTCGTCGTCCGGCAAGCGCTGCCCCCAGGCGCACCGGTCATGGCGGTCAATCTTCGGATTGGCGTTGGGATTGGCAGCAATGTCGGATTAACTTAGTTTTTTAGGAGCATCAAAATGGCCTCGGTTATCAATACAAACATCAGTTCCTTGACGGCGCAGCGCAACCTGGGCATGAGCCAGACCTCGCTGGCGACCTCGATGCAGCGCCTGTCCTCGGGTTTGCGCATCAACAGCGCCAAGGACGACGCCGCCGGACTGGCGATCTCGGAGCGCTTCACCACCCAGATTCGCGGCCTGAACCAGGCCGCGCGCAATGCCAACGATGGCATTTCTCTGTCGCAAACGGCCGAGGGTGCATTGGCGGAAGTGACGAGCAACCTGCAGCGCATCCGCGAGCTGGCGGTGCAGGCCGCCAACGCAACCAATAATTCCTCTGATCGCGCCGCACTGAACCTGGAAGTACAGCAGCGCATCGCCGAAATTGACCGCATCTCGTCCCAGACTTCCTTTAACGGCACCCGGGTTCTCGATGGCAGCTTCGGCACCGCCGCGTTCCAGGTCGGCGCCAACGCCGGCGAGACGATTTCCGTGAATTTGTCCTCTGGCGTCAAGGCCAACCAGATCGGTCAAATATCGACTGCCGCAGGGACTGCGGTAACCAACTCTGCGTCGGCTGCCGGTGCTTTCACCATCCAGATTGGAACCGGCTCTGCGGTGAGTGTTGGCGCATCGAGTACCTATGCCGGTACCGGCGCGAGCGCTGGCGCCACCACTGCCATGGATGGCACCAGTGCCTATGCCAAATTGGCGGCCATTAACGCCGCAGGCGTGTCCGGTGTTACGGCCAGCGCCACCAATTCGGTCACGGAAACGACTGCGTTCAGTGATGTTACGCTCGGTACGGGTGGTGGGGTATCTTATGTGTTGTCGGTCAACGGCACGACGGTGATTAACAATACAACTGACGGCGCTGTTATTACTGCGGATGACGTGGTGTCGGCGATCAACGCCAATGCCGCCACCACTGGCGTATCTGCCACGAAGGATGCAACAAGCGGCAAGATTACGATGAGCTCGGTTGACGCCCGCAACATTACCGTGGCGGAGACTGTGGACGTTGCTGGTGTGACTACTGGTAGCGGTACGGGCCTCCAGACTAACATTGCAGCAGATGATGCAGGTACAGCCACGACCACCCTCGGCTCGATTAGTCTGACCTCAAGTCAGGCTATCACGCTGGCCGGTGCGGACGTCGCCAAGTTCGGTTTTACTGCGCAAACCTACGCGGTGGATTCAACGACGTTGTCCAGCGTGGACGTGCTGGACGTGGCCAGCGCCAACGATGCGATGAATCGCATCGACGCCGCCCTGACCTCGGTCAGTACCCTGCGCAGCACCTTCGGTGCCATTCAGAACCGCTTTGAATCGGTGATTGCCAGTTTGAGCACCACAGCGGAGAATCTGTCGGCCTCGCGCTCGCGCATCCAGGATGCCGACTTTGCGCAGGAGACCGCCAACCTGTCGCGTGCGCAGATTCTGCAGCAGGCCGGTACCGCCATGGTGGCGCAGGCCAACCAGTTGCCGCAAGGGGTGCTGGCGTTGCTGCGCCAATAAGCGTAGTCGTTCCAGTCTCTTGAGGCGCTGGCGCGGGTCGCCAGCGCTCATCCAGGTCGCCCCGAGTCTGTGTAGCAGAGCGGGGCGATTTTTTTTGTTTGGCTGCCACGTTAGCGAATCCCCTCAAGTTTTCAGCCGTATCAGCCGAAGACAGCAGTAACGGGTTCCACACAGGGCTCGTCCTCCGGCAAGCGCAACGACCCCAGGCGCGCCGGTCATGGCGTCAATCTTCGGATTGGCATTGGGATTGGCAGCAATGTCGGATCAACTCAGTTTTTTAGGAGCATCAAAATGGCCTCTACCATCAATACCAACATCAATTCGCTGACCGCCCAGCGCAACCTGGGGATCAACCAGGCTTCGCTGGCGACCTCGATGCAGCGCCTGTCCTCGGGTTTGCGCATCAACAGCGCCAAGGACGACGCCGCCGGGCTGGCGATCTCGGAGCGCTTCACCACCCAGATTCGCGGTCTGAACCAGGCCGCGCGCAATGCCAATGACGGTATCTCGCTGGCGCAAACGGCCGAGGGTGCACTGGCGGAAGTGACGAGCAACCTGCAGCGCATCCGCGAGCTGGCGGTGCAGTCGGCCAATGCAACCAACAACTCTTCTGATCGGGCCGCATTGGATCTGGAAGTAAAGCAACGCATCGCCGAGATTGACCGCATCTCGTCCCAGACTTCCTTTAACGGCACCCGGGTTCTCGATGGCAGCTTCGGCACCGCCGCGTTTCAAATTGGCGCCAACGCCGGCGAGACAATTTCCGTGAATTTGTCCTCTGGCGTCAAGGCCAACCAGATCGGTCAAATATCGACTGCCGCAGGGACTGCGGTAACCAACTCTGCGTCGGCTGCCGGTGCTTTCACCATCCAGATTGGAACCGGCTCTGCGGTGAGTGTTGGCGCATCGAGTACCTATGCCGGTACCGGCGCGAGCGCTGGCGCCACCACTGCCATGGATGGCACCAGTGCCTATGCCAAATTGGCGGCCATTAACGCCGCAGGCGTGTCCGGTGTTACGGCCAGCGCCACCAATTCGGTCACGGAAACGACTGCGTTCAGTGATGTTACGCTCGGTACGGGTGGTGGGGTATCTTATGTGTTGTCGGTCAACGGCACGACGGTGATTAACAATACAACTGACGGCGCTGTTATTACTGCGGATGACGTGGTGTCGGCGATCAACGCCAATGCCGCCACCACTGGCGTATCTGCCACGAAGGATGCAACAAGCGGCAAGATTACGATGAGCTCGGTTGACGCCCGCAACAT
>JAKFXU010000053.1:0-3801 GCA_021731215.1 Rhodoferax sp. | reverse complement strand
GCGCTGTTATTACTGCGGATGACGTGGTGTCGGCGATCAACGCCAATGCCGCCACCACTGGCGTATCTGCCACGAAGGATGCAACAAGCGGCAAGATTACGATGAGCTCGGTTGACGCCCGCAACATCACCGTGGCGGAGACTGTGGACGTTGCTGGTGCGACTACTGGTAGCGGTACGGGTCTCAACACTAACATTGCATCAGATAACGTGGGTACAGCCACGACCACCCTCGGCTCGATTAGTCTGACCTCAAGTCAGGCTATCACGCTGGCCGGTGCGGATGTCGCCAAGTTCGGTTTTACCGCGCAAACCTACGCGGTGGATGCAACGACGTTGACCAGCGTTGACGTGCTGGACGTGGCCAGCGCCAACGATGCGATGAATCGCATCGACGCCGCCCTGACCTCGGTCAGCACCCTGCGCAGCACCTTCGGTGCCATTCAGAACCGCTTTGAATCGGTGATTGCCAGTTTGAGCACCACCTCGGAAAACCTGTCGGCCTCGCGTTCGCGGGTGCAGGATGCCGACTTTGCGCAGGAAACCGCCAGTCTGTCGCGCTCGCAGATTCTGCAGCAGGCCGGTACCGCCATGGTGGCGCAGGCCAACCAGTTGCCGCAAGGTGTGCTGGCGCTGTTGCGTTAATTGGCAACAGCAAAAAAATTACCAGGCGCTTTGGAGCGCTGGTAATTTTCGTGGCGGCGACGGGCAATGGTCTGTCGCCGTTTTCGGCTTTCGGAAAGCACAGGCTTTTCAGGGTTTAGGGCAAGGGCTGAAGTAAGATAATTGGGTGTTAAAGCTTGAACAGGAGGCTTGCATGGCTACCATTTCATCACCCGGTATTGGCAGCAGACTCGACGTCAACAGCATTGTTTCGCAGTTGGTGGCGCTGGAAAAGCAGCCCCTCAAAACGCTTGCACTCAAAGCGACCAATGTGCAGGCGCAGGTGTCTGCCTTCGCGCAGATTCAATCGCAATTCGCCGCGCTGACCGACGTCGCCAGCCGAATTTCTGCGGTTGGGGCATGGGCTGCCCGCAATGCCTCATCGTCAAACACCAGTGCCGCCACCATCACGGCCTCTGCGGCGGCCAATGCCACTTCGTTCAGCCTGGATGTGGATGCGCTGGCGCAACTGCAATCAGTCTCTTCTGCTGCACTGACGCCTGGCGCGATGCCTGGGGCAGGCACGCTGACGCTCCGGCTAGGGACGTGGAGTGCGGGTGGCGCGACCTTTACTGCGGGTACGGCTAGCAGTGTCGATGTGAGCATTGAGGCGACCGACACCCTTGCGACCATCGCGAGCAAGATCAATGGCACCAATAGCGGTGTGGTGGCGACGGTGTTCAACGATGGCACCAATCAGCGCTTGCTGCTGCAATCCAAAAACACCGGTGCCGCGGCTGGTTTTCGGCTGCAATCGGCCGATCCGGCGCTGGCCGGCTTGGTATTTGATCCTGAAAACAAGCCGGGAACTGGCATGGCCTCAGTGGGCATCCCGGTGCAGTATGGGCAGGACGCCCAGGCCCGCATTAATGGGCTGGCGGTAACATCGGCCACCAATACGCTGACGGACAACATTCCCGGTGTCACCATAAAACTGCTTGCCACAACGACGACAAACTATGGCCTCCCTGGAGAGGTGAAAGCGCCGCTCACCATGTCGATCAGTGAAGATGTTACCCCGGCGGTCAAGAATGTGTCGGACTTCGTGACCGCTTACAACAGTCTAAACAAGACCCTGACCGACTTGACCAAATACGTCGCTGCCACCAAGACTGCAGGGCTGTTTCAGGGTGATTCCTCGGTAGTGGGGCTGCAAAATGTGTTGCGCAATATGCTGGGATCGATCAGCACGGGGGGCCCTTACCAGCGCTTGTCAGACGTGGGGCTTGAGCGGCAGTTGGACGGGTCCTTAACCATCAATACCGCCAAGCTGAGCACGGCGGCCAATAACGGTACCGGATTGCAGCAGCTTTTTACCAGCAACAACGGCAATCCGCTGAGCAACGGCTTTGCCTTGAAGTTTGGCGACTTGGGCCGAGGCGTCCTGGCCAGCGGCGGCGCAGTCGTCAACAAGGCGGCAGCGCTGCAAAACGCGCTGGACAGGAACACACGGGAGCAGACCAAGGTGAATGACCGGGCCGCTCTGGTCGAGGCCCGTTTGCGCAAGCAGTACGGCGCACTGGACGCCCAGATGGGCAAGCTGAGTGCGCTCGACGCTTATGTGGCGCAGCAGGTCACGCTCTGGAACAAGTCCACCCGCTAGCCGCCCCTGTTTACTGGATAAATGCGCTTGAGTTAACCGTTGCGATGCCGATAAATAGAGTAACAAACACTATGGGACGCAACATGTTTACTTCAGTCAGTTCGCGCTCGGCCTCGGCCTACAAGCGGGTCGCGGTGGAAACCGGCGTTGACCAGGCCAATCCGCATCAACTGGTCAACCTGCTGTTCGAAGCCCTGCTGCAACACATGGGTTCGGCCCGCGCGGCCTTGAAGCGGGGCGATGTCGCGGTCAAGGGCCAGGAGATTGTCAAGGCGGTGCGCATCATTGACGAGGGCCTCAAGCCGGCACTGAACCTGGCGCAGGGCGGCGATCTGGCCGCCAACCTCAATGGCTTGTATGGCTACTGCGTGCTGCGCCTGACGCAGGCCAATCTGCACAATGACGATGCGGCGCTGGCCGACGTCATTCGCGTGATCGAGCCGCTGGCGCAGGGCTGGAAGCAGATCGGGGCCGAGGTTGCGGTGCAAGCGCATTGAGGGGAGTTCGGCCATGTCACAAATGCTGATCGACTACTACAAAGCGATCGAAGACAGCAGCCGCAAGATGCTCGACGCCGCCAAATCAGAAGACTGGGACGCGGTGGTGCGTTTTGAGGGTGCCTGTGCGGTGCTGATCGAGCAACTGCGCGCGCGCGCCCACAGCGAGGACTTGTTGCCGGCGCAGCGCAGCGAGAAGTCGCGCATCATGCAGCGCATCCTGCACAACGACGCCCAGATCCGTTACCTGGCCGAGCCCTGGCTGACGCAATGTGAGAAAAATCTGGACGGGCCGCGCCAGTTCTTGCACTGATCTGTTGTTGTCGCGATAGCTGCTTGCGCTGCTTACACCTGCATGTTCATGATGTCGGTGTAGGCCTGCACCATGCGGTTGCGCACGTGCAGCGTGGCCTGAAAGCCGATTTGCGCTTTCTGGATCGCCACCATGGTTTCTTCCAGGCTGACCTTGGGGTTTTCCATTTGAACTTCGCGCTGCAGCCGGCTTGATTCATTTTGCGCCGCGCTGACCGAACTCAAAGCGCTCTTGAGCGCACCCGAAAACCCGCCGTCCGCGCCAGCGCCAACCGGGTTGGACGAGAGGCGCGGTGCCGGCGTCGGGCGCACCGTCGCGGGCATGGTGGTGGGCGTTAGTCGGAGTTCCATAAGGCATCTTTCCCTGGTGAATAAAGGGTTGGCTGATGCTAGCAACGCCGGGCGCAAAACATTAATTTGAAGTAAGGGGTAAAAACCGGGCTTATCGGGCTCATGTTTTCGGGGTGACGCCGAATAATCGATGGCATTGGGGGTGCAACATCGTGCCCCGCTGTACTGGAAAAATGAATGGCTACCGCTCCTGCAATTTCCATCAATCCCTCCCTGTCCCAGCGTGTGGCTGGCCTGGATCAGGCTCAAAGGCTGCGCATTGGGCTCGGGCTGGTCTTGTTCATTGCCATTGGCATCATCGGCATCGTGATGGGGCGCCAGGCCGAGCCCAATGCGCAGCCTTTGAGCCTGATCCAGGCCAGCCACACGCTGGGAC
>JAKFXU010000391.1 GCA_021731215.1 Rhodoferax sp. | reverse complement strand
CCTTTGTCTAGGGCAGCTTGACCCTCAGGACGTGGCACATAGGCTACGAGTATTGTCATGAATTCCCTCCTTTGGTTTGGCAGGTATGGTACGAGGTGTGAACTGATTCTGTCGCGGCAAGGGGGCGTGGCCGAGAAAAGATGAGCGCTTGGTTGGCGATCAACTCCAGCAGCGCCTCGCGCTTGATGCGGGAGCGAACCAGGACTGGTTTGCCATGCTCGTCCACGCCATGACCGGGGAAGACATTCTTTGTGAGGTCGATCCCGATAGAGGTAATGGACATGACTTCCCCTGACTGGTGAGTTGATGAAAAGTTCGACCGCTCCATCCTGGCACCTCGATGCGGAAAACTGCAAGTCTTTTGGCTCGCGGTTCGTCTGGGACGGGGAAGTCCTCCTGCATTCATTGGGAGTCTCGCCCAATCGACATAATTTCGTTTGCATTGACGATAGCCGCGGCAATTTCTTCAGTCGTGACGCGCTTGCTCATGGCTTGATTCCGTATCAGGTCGTAGGCTGCGCCGTCCGTGATCTGGCGCGTGCGTACGAGGATGCTCTTGGCTTCCGTAATCTGTCGTACGCCGATAACTTTGGCCTCCAGCTTGCGCAAGCGCCGAGCTTGACTTTTTAGATCCCGATGAACGCAGCGGGCAACCACGAGCGCTGACAGCAGGCCGAAGGAACGAATCGGACTCGGCAGAACCGCTTGCGCCCCGATATGCAGCACGGTTTCGACGATGGTGGGGTTTTCATAGGTCACCACCGCGATGACGGCTGGAACGTCTTCCCCCTTAAGCCATTCGAACTCGGCATCTATGGTCTCGGGTCGCACGGCTAGGAAAATAACGTCAATGCCATCCGGCAGCGCCGGCAACGGTGGCCAGAAAGCCTGAACCTGACAGCCGATCCGCTGCAATTGCTGGCTCAACTGCCTGCCATCGGCGTCGTCGGGGTGGAAGACTGCGATCCTCAGTATCCGAAGGTCTTTTAACAGGGGCGGTGTCGTACGCACTGCACGCCGTTGAGTGCCGTTTTCCAATTCACAGCTCCAGCGTACTGAGGGACGCCGTCCAGTCACCAAGCGAATGGGTGACCATGTAGGGGTCTGGATGCACCGGCCGGGTGGCTTCGCGAACAATGGTGAACTGCCCCCTGGAATTGGCTACGCCAATGCGCGGATAAAGCGAAGTATGGTGATTCATCGGGTCGATGCGCACCCGGCCCTGAGGCGCCTCGAACTCGCTGCCCAGAATGTTCGGCAGGATCTGGCCGATATCGTCCTGGCCCGTGTAGCGAAGGGCGCTGGCGTAAATGTGGGTCTGAAAATAGGCCGCCTCCCAGCACATATTGGGTACACACTCGGATCCGAAGCGCTTGCGCAGGCGCTCGAGGCAGCGCAGGTTGGTGTCCGAGTTGATTGACTGGAAGTAAGGCGCTGCGGTGAAATGTCCCAATGCAATCTCCGCACCCATCTGTGATATCTCCGCCTCGGATGTCGTCAAGCTGGAGATAGGCATGATCTTCGGGTTGAACCCTGCCTCGGCATAGGCCCGGTACAGGCTGGCGGTCGAATCGCCGACGACGGTCGAGAATACAAAGTCGGGTTGCGTCGCTTTAATGTCGGCCATGATCAGTTCAAAATCTCTCTCAGTGGCGTCAAGCTCGACATAGCGTTCGCCCACCTTTTTGCTGTTGGGGCGCTGCAGAACCAGATCGCTCATGATGCGGTTGGACTCGTAGGGATAGATGTAATTCGACCCGATCAGGTAAACCCTCGCACCGAAATTCGCCGTCATGAATTCGGCCAGTTGGACGCTGTTCTGGTTCGGCGCAGCACCGCTATAAATGATGTTGTTGGAAAACTCGAAGCCCTCATAAAGTGTTGGGTAAAACAAAAGTTTGTTCCATTTTTCAACAATCGGCAACACCGCCTTACGGCTACTTGACATATAGCAGCCAAAGATCACGTTGACCTTGTCCTGGATGATGAGCCGTTCGGCCAGTGCCGCGTAAATCGCGGGAGACGAGCGGGCGTCGTAGCTCACAGGGACGATTTCCCTGCCGTCAATACCGCCAGCCTCATTGATTTCGTCAACTGCCAGCAACGTGCCCTGCAGCTGAGAACGGCCTATTGTCGAAGTGACACCGGTGTCCGAGAATAGAACGCCGACACGAATGGGGTCCCTATTTGCCACAGTTCTTGCCTTTATTCGAATTGGGGCGTACTGATGCACCAAACGACATCATTCTGCTACATATTTGCCAGTCTGTTTTCATGTCACCCCCAGTCGGTTGTACAAGTTGGACAGTTGAGCTGGCAATCTGTTCGGTTCATCGACGATGCGGTAATTGTTCCAACCAAAGATTCTTCTCACATAAGGATCGGCCTGAGGGTCCAGCGCCACGCAAAAGGTCTGCACTCCCGCGCGCCTGCCCTCCTGTACGGCGGCACGCGCATCTTCGATCAGGTAGCCGGTTTTGAATACATCGATGTCAGACGGTGCGCCGTCTGACACCAACACAATGGCGCGATGATCGAACGGCTCACTGGCCAAACAAGCGATAGCATGGCGCAGTGCGGCACCCATGCGGGTCGAATAACGGCCCGGTACCGATCCGATCATGGCGGCCGCACCTGCATCCAACGGCGCGCCGAATTCAAGCAGGCGGTAATAGTTAACCTCCGCGCGGGTGTTTGACGAGAAGCCGTGAACCGCAATGCGGTCGCCGCTGAGCATCACCGATTGAACGAGCAGCAGCGCTGCTTTTTTCTCGATATCGAGAATGGATTCGATGCTGGCGCCGGGACAGTCGTTGGTCGACTCGGAGAGGTCCAGCAACACCAGAATGCTCGACGCCCGCTCTTCGCGTCCGGCGCGCATGAAAAGCCGCAGGTCCGGGGACAGTTTAAGCCGTTGATCGAGCATGGCCTCAATCGCCGCGTTCAAGTCGATGTCATCGCCCTCCCATTGCCGGCGCAGCCGCTGGCGCCGACTCAAGCGCCGCGAACGTATCAGCGGAACCAGCGGCAGAGCCGGCGCATCCCGTTTCGCAATGGCGCGCTGACCCTGCCAGGCAGGCCTTTTTTCAATCACCGTGCACCAGTCCGTGCGCATCAAAGACAACTGGGCATCCCACTCCGGGTAAGTCTGACGGCCCAGTTCAATCTCGACCGCCTGCGACTGGGCAAGCGCGTCGTCAGGGACCACTGCATCCGGTCGCTGCGGCGCTTTGACCTGCAGGTCCACCGGCTCGGGTGCCGGGGCATTGGGTTCATTGAAGTCCCAAAGAAATGAGTTGTCGTCACGGTAGGCCTCAGGCACCGTATAACGCTGCGCGCGAAATGGCACACGCATCTGGCCGAGGTCATTCGCCAGGATCGAAGCCAGGCGGCGAAATGCCGGGTAATCGGTCAAGTTGGCTGCCTGCGCCTCGAACAAGCGGCGGGCTTTGTTGACCCAGAAGTTGTCATCCTGGTACTCCGGGTCCATCAATGCCAAGTTCATACGCCCAACCAGCGCCGCGAACCCCAACTCGGCTGGTTTGACGCCGCGCCGCAGAAATTCGATGAACCAGCTCCGTACTCCTGGATAGTCGCGCACCAGCAGCCTTTCGACCCGGGTATCTTCTATTGCCGACACCATGGCAATTCCCATGGGTTTGAGCGTCAGGGTCGGCAGGGCGGCCGTCGAGTAGCGAAGGTGGGCCACAGCGTGCGCGACAGCAGCGCGGTAAATGCGATAGCGATCGGAGCCATCTAAGGCGGTATAGTCATCGGGCAACAGCAAATGCGTCGGCGTCAACACCGGCCGCAAAGGCAACCCCTCCAGCGTACGTTGGCGCCGTGGCTGAAGCTCAATCTGGCGTCCGCACAGGCCATGCAACAGAAGCCCCAGCGAGGGCAGCGACGCCGCCAAGGTGCCGGCACCAGCCTCGCCGTGCAGTGTTTCTATGGCACGCGGATCATCCAGCCGGAAGTAGGCTTGTTGGCGCAACGGCTGACCGGGGTACATGCGCAACCCGGTCAGTATCCAGCGCCCCAACCCCTCAGCTCCGACCCGCGCCAGCAAGGCGTCGAGGCGATCGGCCACCGCCAGCGCAGACACCGGATCCTCCTCGTTCAGCGCTTCCAGCCAGTGCAGCACCATCGATATTTGTCCTGTGTCGAGCTGCGCCGCCAGCGTCGTCAGTTTCTGGTCCAGCGCTGCGGCGAGTTGACTGAAATGGACATCGCGCCAGCGTGCGCTCATGCCGACCCACGGTATCGACGGATCATGCTTGTCCTCGTCAATCATGGCAGCCCATCGCTTACTCTTCGAAATAGGCTTCGATGAAACCACGCAGTGCCTTTTCCATGTCCGGGTCATCAGTCAGCGAGCGGGTCATTGTCATGTCGCAGCTTTCCCGTGGATCGACGCCGGAGCCAATTAATACGCCGGCATAGATCAACATGCGCGTCGAGATCCCTTCGTCCAGGCCATGGTGCTTCAGGGCGCGCGAACGTTGCGCGATGCCTA
The DNA here is from genome assembly GCA_021731215.1 of Rhodoferax sp. Taxonomy (GTDB): domain Bacteria; phylum Pseudomonadota; class Gammaproteobacteria; order Burkholderiales; family Burkholderiaceae_C; genus Rhodoferax. The sequence goes on along the minus strand of JAKFXU010000391.1, from coordinate 6,555 downwards.
CCAGGCGGGTGGCCACGTCCAACGCGACGGATGCCTCATGGGCGACGATATCGGCTTCGATGGCCGCGTCAGGGTAGTCAAACTTCAGCGCCGCAAAGCGCTGACGGGTGGAAGGCTTCATGTCCTTGGACCGGCTCTGATAGCCCGGGTTGTAGGAAACCACCAATTGAAAATCGGGATGGGCATGCACCACCTCGCCTTTTTTGTCGAGCGGCAGAATGCGGCGCGCATCGGTCAGGGGATGGATCACCACCGTGGTGTCCTGCCGCGCTTCGACCACTTCGTCGAGGTAACAGATGCCACCGTAGCGCACTGCGAGCGTCAGGGGGCCATCGTGCCAGGCCGTGCCGTGCGCGTCCAGCAGGTAGCGGCCGATCAGGTCTGACGCAGTCATGTCTTCGTTGCAGGCCAGCGTCACCAGGGGCCGCTGCAGCTTCCAGGCCATGTACTCAACGAAACGGGTCTTGCCACAGCCGGTCGGCCCTTTCAGTATCAATGGCATGCGGTGCGCATATGCATGCTCGTACAGCGCAACTTCATTGCCGGCCGGCCGGTAAAAAGGCTCGGCATGAAGCCGGTAGGCGTCCAGATTCGATGTCACGTCAGCAATCCTGTGAGGGCGGACGACCAGCGTACTGCCACGTTGACCGTCCTGATGAAAAAAATGTGTGCGATCAACGATGGTCAGGTGCCTGGTTCGGAATGCCCTCGATCGGGCATTCGGCGGTGCCGGGCGTTGAACGTGTGATCGACTCAACCATCTTGCGAGTTCCTTCGGGATCGTTGATCCATTTACCGTAGAACTCAAAGGGGCAGGCGGCAACGCCGTTGGCGTCTTCGCCCGAATTGATCTTGCCCGTATAGCCACGATGCACCAGCTTGTACAAATGATTGTTCGACTGCTGGTTCTTGCGCGCGTCGCGGATCAGGCTTGTCGATAATTCGGCATACTGGATACCCATTTCTTCGGTGCCGCATTCGCCAAGGCTACGGCCGTCGAAGCCGACGATGGCCGAATGGCCAAAGTAGGAGTAGACGCCGTCGAAACCGGTGGCATTGGCCACGGCCACATAGACATTGTTCATCCAGGCCATGCACTTGGCCACCATTACCTGCTGCTCCTTCGCAGGGTACATATAACCCTGGCAGCGCACGATCAGTTCAGCACCGCGCATGGCGCAGTCGCGCCAGATTTCCGGGTAGTTGCCGTCGTCACAGATGATCAGGCTGATCTTCATGCCCTTGGGACCTTCGGACACATAAGTGCAGTCGCCCGGATACCAGCCTTCGATCGGCGTCCACGGCATGATCTTGCGGTACTTCTGGACGATCTCGCCCTTGTTGTTCATCAGGATCAAGGTGTTGTACGGTGCCTTGTTGGGATGCTCCTCATGACGCTCCCCGGTCAGCGAAAACACCCCCCAGACATTGGCTTGTCGGCAGGCTGCCGCAAAAATCTCAGTCTCTGCGCCGGGAATGGTCGATGCAGTTTCGTACATTTCTTGAGCGTCGTACATGATTCCGTGAGTTGAATACTCGGGAAACACCACCAAGTCCATACCGGGCAGGCCGCGCTTCATGCCGACCAGCATCTCCGCGATTTTTTTGGCATTGGCCAGCACCTCTGCCGTGGTGTGCAGCCTGGGCATTTTGTAGTTAACGACGGCAACGCCGACGCAATCATCACTGCTTCCAATATCTCCATGTCTCATAACGCTACTCCTTTGGTTGAAAAAATAATCAAACGGTCAAGAAAGATTTGACCTTCTCATGGTTCAAGCCGACGCGGGATTCCTCGTGCACAATTCGCCCTGCGTCAATGACCACAAAACGATCCGCCAGATCAAGGGCAAAACTAAGTACCTGCTCGGACACGACGATGGCAAAGCGCCGTTCCTTGCGCAGCACGTTCAGGGTACGAGCGATGTCCTTGATGATGGACGGCTGAATTCCCTCGGTAGGCTCATCGAGAATGAGTACTTTCGGGTCGGAAACAAGGGCGCGCGCAATCGCCAGCATCTGCTGCTGGCCACCCGACAGGTTGCCGCCCATGCGATGCTTCATTTCCAGCAGTACCGGAAAGAAGCGGTAGACATATTCGGGCACCATGCGGTAACCGGAGTGCTCGCAACCGCTCAGGATGTTCTCCTCCACGGTCAGGAAAGGAAAGATCATCCGGCCCTGCGGCACGAATGCCAGGCCTCGGCGCACGCGTTCGTAGCTTTCGAGGCCGGACAGCTCGACGCCTTGCAGTTGGATACTTCCGGACTTTACCGGCAGCATGCCGATCAGCGACTTCAACAGCGTCGTCTTGCCCATCCCATTGCGTCCCATAATGGCCACCGATTCCTCGTTGCCGACACGGAAGGACACATCGCGGATGACTTGCGATTCACCGTAGAAGACGTTCAGGTTTTTGACTTCGAGCACGTTTTTCTCCTCAGTGGCCGAGGTACACGTCGATCACGCGCGGGTCTTCCTGCACTTCGGTCACCGTGCCCTCGCTGAGCAAGCGGCCTTGGTGCAGCACTGTGACCTTGTGCGCGATGCGTTTGACGAAATCCATGTCGTGCTCAATCACTATGACGGATTTTCCAAGTGAAATTCGGCTCAGTAGATCGGCGGTCTGCTCCCGCTCGCGCGGACTCATTCCTGCGACCGGCTCGTCGAGCAGTAGCAATTCGGGCGACTGGATCAGCAGCATGCCGATCTCCAGCCATTGCTTCTGGCCGTGGCTGAGTCGGCCGGCCTTGTCGTCAAGCTGGTCTCGCAGAAAAACCTGTTCAGCGATCGAAGTGATGCGCTCCATCACCTGCGCGTCGCGGCGGAAAAACAAGGAGCCCAGGACGCCTTGCCCTTCAGGCAGCGAAATCTCGAAGTTCTCGATCACCGTCAGGTCTTCGTAGACCGACGGTGTCTGGAACTTACGGCCGACACCGGCGCGAACGATCTGATGTTCCGACAGCTTGGTCAGGTCGATGCCGTTGAAGAGCACACGACCGGAGGAAGGCCGCGTCTTGCCGCAGATCATATCGAGCAGTGTGGTCTTGCCAGCACCGTTCGGCCCAATGATCACGCGCAGCTCATTGCGGTCGACCGACAGGCTCAAAGCATCGACGGCACGAAAACCATCAAACGAAACTGTCAGGTCCTCTATCCGGAGTATGGTCTGGACATTGGACGCGGTGTGGGACATTATTCTCTCCGGCGGTCTGACGTGTGGGTAGTCGAGTACGGCGCTCATCGGACTCCTCGTAAGATGGGACTCCGGCGAATCAACCGGTCGAATAGCCCGGCCAAGCCGTTGGGCACGACCAGCACAACCAAAATGAACAGTGCGCCGAGAAAATAAAGCCAGCCTTCGGGAAAGGTCTCCGACAAGTAGGACTTCAGGAATCCAATCAGCAGCGCGCCGACCACCGCTCCGGGGATGGACAGGCGGCCGCCAACGGCCGCGTAGATCACCATCTCGACAGAAGCGGCGACTCCGACCACGCTGGGGGCAATCAGGCCGACCTGCACGCTGTAGAAGGCGCCCCCCAGCGACGAAAGGATCGCCGCGAGCATGAAAACAAAGGCCTTGATATGCGCGGTGTTGTAGCCGCTGAAGCGAACCCGGTCTTCACGATCTCGAATGGCGATCAGGATCTTGCCGAAGCGGCTGCGCACCACACCCAGCGCCAACAACATTGCCAGCGAGACTGCCACAGATTGCACATAGTAAAGAACCAGCTTCGCGTGGTCGCCGATGATGTCCATGCCCAGCAGCGTGCGGAAGTCGGTGATGCCGTTGGCCCCGCCGGTGTCGCCCTGCTGGCCGACGATCAGTACCGTCATGGCCAGCGCCAGCGACAGGGTAACAATGGCAAAGTAGACGCCTCCGACGCGCTTTTTAAAGATGAGGAAGGAAAACAGATACGCCAGTACCGTCGGAACGACCAGAATCAGCAAGACGGTGAGAGTGAAACTGTGAAAGGGCTCCCACCAAAGTGGCAGCTTTTCAACACTGCTCCAAACCATGAAGTCGGGCAGTTCGGGCGCCGAGGCCTCAAGCTTCAGAAACATGGCCATCATGTAGCCGCCCATACCGAAAAAAATTCCTTGCCCCAGACTAAGAATGCCGCCATAGCCCCAGGTCAGCACAATGCCGATCGCGACGAAGGCAAAGGACATGTATTTGCCCATCAGGTCCAGCCGGAACCGATCCAGCAGCAACGGAAAAACCACCAGGAGCAACAGGATCACGAGTGCCACAGCAATTGATTCAGACTGACGTATATAACTCTTCATGGTTTAGCCCCGCGACTTGTTGGCAAACAGCCCATTGGGCTTGAAATAGAGCACCACGATGACCAGCAACAAGACGGTAACTTTTGCCATTGAACCGCTTATCAGATACTCCAGCGTGGTCTGCGACTGGGCGATCAGGAAGCCTGACAGTGCGGTGCCCAGGAGACTCTGCACGCCGCCGAACACAACCACGATGAACGAGTCCACGATGTAGATTTGCCCGGTGCCAGGGTTGGTCGAACCGATCATTGTGAAGACACATCCGGCAATGCCAGCCAGCCCCGAACCCAGCGCAAATGTCATAGCGTCAACGCTCCTGGTGTTGATGCCCACCGCACCGCTCATCGCCCGGTTCTGCGTGACAGCGCGCACTCGCAGTCCCCAGCCGGTACGAGTCAGCAATAGATAAACAGAGACAACCACAATGGCAGTCAGGCCAACAATAAAGAGGCGCGGCAACGAGAGTTGAATGCCGGCAATCGGCTCCCAGGCACCGCTTAACCAGGGGGGTAACGGGACACTGACCTCCTGCGCACCGAAGACTGATCGGTAAGTCTGCTGCAAGATCAAGCTCAGGCCCCAGGTTGCCAAGAGCGTATCAAGTGGCCGGTTGTAGAAAAATCGTATGAACCCGCGTTCAAGTACATACCCAAACGCGAAAGTTACAATGAACGCAAAAGGTATCGCGACGAAGAGATATACGCCCATCCACTGCGGCGCGAACTGGGTAAAGACGGTCGCCGTCAGGTAGGTGACGTAGGCGCCCAGAGTCATCAGTTCCCCATGCGCCATATTGATGACGCCCATAAGCCCGAAGACGATGGCTAGGCCGATCGCCATCAACAGCAAGATCGTAAACAGGCTGATGCCACTGAATATCTGCATCACAGCAATGTCCAGGCTCATTTGGTTTGCTCCATCATTCGACTCATGTGTGACTGTGTTTCAGTGGTGGGACGAGTCCACGCAGGCGTCTTGCGATACCTGCGTGGAACTGGCGTGGCGTATTACAGTTTCGGGAACGGATTGGGTTCGATCAGGCCGGCCGATTCCCAGACAATGTCGAACTGACCGTCTGCACGCGCTTTACCGATCCGCACTTTTTTCCAGACATGCTGGTTTTTGGCATGGACGCGCACCTTGCCTTCCGGTGCATCGAGTTCGATACCGGCACATGCGGCGAGCACCTTTTGCGGGTCGAAGGATTTGGCTTTTTCGACGGCAAGTTTCCACAGGTAGACGCAGTTGTACGCCACTTGCATCGGGTCCCCGATGACACGCTCTTGACCGTACTTCGCCTTGAAAGCCTTGACAAAACGCTCGTTAGCCGGGTTCTTGAGGCTCTGGAAGTAGCCCATGCAAGCGTAGTAGCCAACAGCGTTGTCCTTGCCTATGCCCTCGATCTCATTTTCAGAGACCACGGTCGAGAGCAGCATCTGCTTGGTGCCATCCAAACCGGCGGCTCGCAACTGCTTGTAAAAAGCCACGTTGGAGCCACCGACGACGGTGCTGTATATCCAATCCGGCTTGGTGGCTTTGATCTTGTTGATAATTGACGAGAACTCGGTATGGCCCAGCGGCGCATACTCCTCCCCGACCACCTTGCCCCCCATGCGAGCAACGGTCGGTTTGGCGATCTTGTTGCAGGTGCGCGGGTAGATGTAGTCTGAGCCCACCAAGAAAATGGTCTTGCCCTTTTCGCGGGCCATCCATTCCACTGCGGCGACCACCGATTGCGTAGCCTCTTGCGACGGGTAGATTACATGCTTGTCCTGCTCCTGGCCCTCGTAGTAGGTCGGGTAGAACAGCAGACCGTTGGCACGGCTCAATGCAGGCAACACCGCCTTGCGCGAGGCCGACGTGTAGCAGCCGACTATGGCGGCCACCTTGTCCCGTTCTAACAGCTTCTTAGCTTTCTCGGCGAATACCGGGTTTTCGCTGGCGGCGTCTTCGACGACTGCCTGTATCTGGCGTCCCATTACACCGCCTGCGGCATTGATCTCCTCAATAGCCATCTTCTCAGCATCCACCAAGGACGCTTCGGCGATGGCAATGGTGCCGGACAGGGAGTGAAGCAAACCCAGCTTCACTGTTTCCTGCGCATTAGCCAGGCTGGGGATCAGCGAGATCCCGGAAGCGGCGCCGAGCGCGACCATAGAACCGCTGGTTGTCATGAAACGGCGGCGATTAAATTTGCTCATCATGTTTCTCCTCTTTGTCGATGCGATATTGGTTAATGTTGAATTAGGACCATTCGAAAATAAC
>JAKFXU010000495.1 GCA_021731215.1 Rhodoferax sp. | reverse complement strand
GCTCCAGCCGGCACCGAAGCCGCTGTTGCCGCTTTCAAGAGCGCGCTGGTAACCGGCCAAAATGCAGTCGAGTCGGCTCAGACTTCGGCCAAAAAAGCGGTGGAAGCGGTTCAGTCAAACTTCACGGCTGCTGCCAAAAAAGCGGCCAAAGTCGCTTAAATCAGAACGATCTCAGGGTCGTGACAATCAAACGGCACCTGCGGGTGCCGTTTGTATTGTTAGCGTTGCCAGCTTAAAACGCCCAGGTTATCGGGCATGACTTTCAAAGAAGCCCCAGAAAATGGAGGTCATGCCGGTTCGCCCTCTCCCCCAACCCATCTCCCGCGCGCGGGCGAGGGGAGCGAAGTGAGTCGCGGCCCGACTTGCGCGTTGACGAACGCCTGCAGCCAGCAAGGTGGCTGCTTGTTCACGCTTGACAGGGGTGCGTTTGCGCCGCCGGCGGATTGAGTTCGGTGTTTCCATGACAATTGCGCTGATGAACCCCTACCGCCACCTCTGGTATCGCCTCGTGCCGGCCTATGCCGCGGGCTATTTTCTGTCTTATGGCCTGCGCAGCGTCAACGCCGTGATCGCGCCAGATTTGATGCGAGAGCTCAGCATCACGGCGGCCGAGCTGGGCCTCTTGACCTCCGCCTACTTGCTCGCCTTCGGTCTCTTTCAGTTGCCGCTCGGTTTGCTGCTCGACCGCTTCGGTCCGCGCCGGGTTGAGGCGGCGCTGCTGCTGGTGGCCGCCGCTGGCTGCGCCTTGTTCGCCGCCGGAACGACGCTGGCGACGCTGGCGCTGGCACGTGCGCTGATCGGGCTCGGTGTCTCGGCCTGCCTGATGGCCAGCTTCAAGGCCTTCAGCCAGTGGTTCCCGGCCGAGCGCCTGCCCGCGCTGACAGCGACCATCATGGTCGCGGGCGGTCTTGGCGCGTTGTCAGCCAGCATGCCGGTCGAGGCCGCGCTGCCGCTGCTGGGCTGGCGCGGCCTGTTTTTCCTCTGCGCCGGCCTGCTGGTGCTGGCGGCCGGTTTTCTGCTGACGGTGCCTGACCAGGCGGCGGGCGGCCAGCGGGAGTCCTTTGGCCAGCAGATTCGTTCCCTCGGCGGGATCTACGGCAACCGCATTTTCTGGCGTTTCGCGCCACAGGGCTGCCTGATCAGCGGCGGCTTCATGGCGATTCAGGGCCTGTGGGCGGTGCCCTGGCTGATGGAGGTCAATGGCGCCACGCGTTCGGATGCGGCCGGCGTCCTGTTCCTGATGGGCTTGGCGATGCTCGCCGGCTTTGTCTTCGTCGCCACCTGTTCGGGTTGGCTGGCGCAGCGCAAGATCGCGCCGATGACGCTGCTGAGCGCCGGCGTGGGCCTCGCGCTGGTGGTCGCACTGGCCATCATCCTGGGTCTGGCGCGGCCGGTCTGGCTGTGGCCCTTGCTCGGGTTCTCTTTCAGTCTCAGCAACATCGCCTATTCGCAATTGACGGCGGCCTTTCCGATCGCGATCTCCGGCCGGGTCAATACCGCGCTCAACCTGATGGTCTTCGTCGGTGCCTTCGGCCTGCAATGGGGCATCGGTGCCGCTGTGGATGCGTTCAGCGCTGGCGGCATGGCGCGCGCCGAGGCCTTCCGGCTCACGTTCGCCGCGCTGCTGGCGACGCAGGCACTCGCCTTCGCGTGGTTCCTGGTGCCGGTGCAGCGGGTGAACGGGTCGCGTGCTGGTCCGGTTGCATCATCGAAGTGAGCGTTGCCTCACGGCTTCAGAAACCCGGTCAACGCCGCCAGCATCGGCTCGGGCGTCTCGTTCATCTGGTGGTGGCCGCCGGGCAGGTAGACCACTTTGGCGTGGCGCGCCTTGTGCATCAGACCCTGCGCGGCTTTGGGCGGCGTCATCTGATCCACGCTGCCCAGCACAAACAGGGTAGGACATTGCACCTGCGCCATTGCTTCTTCGCCATGGCTGTAGCTGTCGCAGGCCTTGAAGCCGGTGTGGAACAGATTGACCTTCGGGTTGCTGGCCAGCACCCGGCGCCCCAGGGCCATGGACGCGCCGTAGACCCAGGTACCCGGCCCCAGCGCTGAGGGCGGCGGCGCCAGCGTGCTGCGGGAGAACACGTTGACCATCTGCAGCGCCTTCATTGGTTCGTTCAGTGATGCTTCCAGCAGCGCGGGCGACACTTTCATGGGGAAAGCCGTCCCCACCAGCACCAGGTGGCTCACGCGGTCATTCAGCCGCGCGGCGGCCTCTAGCGCGATCAGCGAACCAAAACTGTGGCCGACCAGCGCCGCTTGTTGCAGGCCCGCCGCATCCATCAGAGCCACCACGAAATCGGCCGCGTCTTCGACGCTGGTCGGTGGCGCGCCGGCGCTGCGGCAGTGGCCGGGCAGATCGACCGCCAGTACGTTCCAGCCGTGGTTGGCCAGGTAGCGCGTTTGCAGAATCCAGACGCTGTGGTCGTTCAAGACGCCATGGATGAAGATGGCGGTTGGCTTGGCGGCGTCAAAAAGCTTGCCGCCGGTGTAGCAGTAGGTGCTGTGGCCATTGACGAGGAGTTCCATCATGCCCCTGCCTTTTCTGCGGTTTTCAAAGCGCGTTTGAGGTCGGCAATCAAATCGTCCGGGTCCTCCAGTCCGATCGACAGCCGGATCGTGCCCTGCGTGATGCCGCCACTGGCCAAAGCCTCGTCGCTCATGCGGAAATGGGTGGTGCTGGCCGGGTGAATCACCAGGCTGCGGCAGTCGCCCACATTGGCCAGATGGCTGAAAATCTGCAGGCTTTCCACAAATTTCTTACCCTGCGCGCGGCTGCCCTTGAGGTCAAAGCTGAACACCGAACCGGCGCCGCGCGGCAGCAGCTTTTGCGCCAGCGCATGGCTCGGGTGGGACGCCAATAGCGGATGCCCGACGCGCGCCACAAAAGGCTGGCTGGCCAGAAATTCGACCACTTTTTGCGTGTTGCTCATGTGGCGCTCCATGCGCAGCGACAGGGTTTCGATGCCCTGCAGAATCAGCCAGGCCGAGTGCGGGCTTAAGGCAGCACCGAAATCGCGCAGGCCCTCGCGCCGCGCGCGCAGCAAGAAGGCGCCGATCGTTGATTCTTCCGTGAACACCATGTTGTGGAAGCCGTCATACGGTGTGGTGAGTTCCGGGAATTTGCCGGACTTGTCCCAGTCAAAACTGCCGCCGTCCACCACGATGCCGCCGATCACGGTGCCGTGCCCGCTCAGGAACTTGGTGGCCGAGTGGTAGACCAGATCAGCGCCGTGCTCGAACGGTTTGATCAGCCAGGGCGTGGTCAGCGTCGAGTCCACCAGCAGCGGCACACCGGCCTCGTGCGCGATCGCGCTGACGGTGGCAATGTCGAGCACATCCAGGCCGGGGTTGCCCACGGTCTCGCCAAAAAACAGCTTGGTGTTGGGGCGCACGGCGGCGCGCCAGCCGTCAATATCGCCCGGTTTCACAAACGTGGTTTCGATGCCAAAGCGGCGCAGTGTGTAATGCAGCAGGTTTTGCGAGCCACCGTAGAGGGCGGTAGAGGCCACGATATGCGAGCCCGCGCCCATCAGCGTGGCCACGCTCAGGTGCAAGGCGGCCTGGCCGCTGGCGGTGCTGATGGCACCGATGCCGCCTTCCAGCGCCGAAACCCGCTGCTCCAGCACCGCATTGGTCGGGTTGCTGATGCGCGAGTAGACGTGGCCAGCGCGCTCCAGGTTGAACAGGGCGGCGGCGTGGTCGCTGGACTCGAATACGAACGAGGTGGTGAGGTGAATCGGCACGGCGCGCGCGCCGGTGGCCGGGTCGGGCGCGGCACCGGCGTGCAGCGCCAGAGTGTCAAAGCCGGGGTCTGAGTAGCCGGGCATGGTTTTCCTTTGTTTTTGGGGGCAGACCTACAGTTCTGTCCGACAGGGGTCACGGGGAGGTGGGAATTGGCTTATTGTGGGCTATATTTCGCTAATAGCCGCTCATTAGCCGGTCACCAACGAGTCACAAGGAGAGCAATTATGAAAGTCAGCGACATTTTGCGCGTCAAGGGTAGTACCTTGTATACCGCCACGCCGAACGAGCCGCTGGCGCGCGCGCTCGACCTGATGGCCGAACGCGACATTGGTTCGCTGGTTGTCATGGAGCACGGCGAGCTGGTCGGCATGCTGACCTTTCGCGAGGTGATTCAGGTGCTGGTGAAGAACGGCGGCACCATTGGTGGCACCGTGGTCCGCACCGCCATGGACGATGCACCGCTGACCTGCACCACCGCCACCGATATGGATGAGGTGCGCCGCATGATGCTGGAGCGCCACGCCCGCTACATGCCGGTGATGGACAAGAAGATGCTGATGGGCGTCATCAGCTTTTACGACGTTGCCAAGGCCGTGGTGGACAGCCAGAATTTCGAGAACAAAATGCTCAAGGCCTACATTCGCGACTGGCCCGAAGGCGAGGAAGCCCAGCCAGGGACAACGCTGTGAAGCTTGGGTGACGGCGGAGTTCTGTCGGGTGTAATAAGTCGCATCTGTTTCTTGACTGATGGCATTGAGTCCCACACGGGCTGATGTCCCGGCCCTGCAACCCCTGCCACTGCAGATGTGGAAGTTGGCAACATGCAAACGGTGCAGGTGGTGGGCCGTGTAGGACTTGAACCTACGACCAAAGGATTATGAGTCCTCTGCTCTAACCAACTGAGCTAACGGCCCGACCGAACCTGCCATTGTAAGGGCCTACTTGTGATGACTCAGGGCGTTGCTGACCAATTTGGAGGTGATGTCCACGATCTGGATCATGCGGTCGTAGGCCATGCGGGTTGGGCCGATGACGCCCAGGGTGCCGACGATCTGGCCGTCAACCTCGTACGGCGCGCTGACGATGGACAGGTCTTCGAACGGCACCACCTGGCTTTCGCCGCCGATGAAAATGCGCACGCCCTCGGCCCGGCCGGCCACGTCGAGCAAGCGCATCAGTTGCGCTTTTTGCTCAAACAAGTCGAAAGCCCGGCGCAGATGACCCATGTCGTGGGAAAAATCGGTGACTGCCAGCAGGTTGCGCTCGCCCGAAATGACGACCTCGTCCTGGGTCTCGGCCATGGCCTCGGAGCTGACCGCCACGGCCGCCTGCATCAGGCTGGCAATTTCCGAGCGCAGTGATTCAATCTCGTTTTTCAGCCGCTCGCGCACCTGCTCGATCGCCAGTCCGACGTAATGGCTGTTCAGGTAATTGGCCGCTTCCACCAGTTGGGTCTGCGAATAATCGACCTCGGTAAAAATCACGCGGTTTTGCACATCGCCTTCGGGCGAGACGATGATCACCAGCATGCGCCGTTCGGACAGGCGCAAAAATTCGATGTGGCGAAACACCGAAGAGCGGCGCGGCGCAATCACCACGCCGACAAACTGCGACAAGTTTGAGAGCAGATGGGCGGCGTTGGAAATCACTTTTTGCGGCTGATCCGGCGCCAGGCTGTGGGCGCCAAACGAGCCCGGGCGCACCGTCAGCATGGTGTCGACAAACAGGCGATAGCCGCGCGCCGTCGGGATCCGTCCGGCCGAGGTGTGCGGGCTGGCGATCAGGCCGAGCTCTTCCAGATCGGACATGACGTTGCGAATGGTGGCGGGTGACAAGTCCAGGCCCGAGGCTTTGGAGAGCGTGCGCGAGCCCACCGGCTGCCCGTCGGCAATATAGCGCTCGACCAGCGCTTTCAATAACAACTTGGCACGGTCATCCAGCATCAGGGCATTTTAGTGATGTAATTTGCGGATGAAATCCAAATTTCGGCAAGTTGCGCTGATCGGCAAATACCAGACCCCGGCGTCGGGCGCGAGCGGGGCCACTTCGCGCCACGCGCTGGAAACCATTGCCGATTTTTTGCAGACCCAGGGCTGCGCGGTGGTGTTGGAGCAGGACACGGCGCACAACATGGGGATTTCGGCCTATCCGGTGTTGACGGTGCCGGCCATTGGCGCGCAATGTGATCTGGGGCTGGTGGTCGGTGGCGACGGCACCATGCTGGGCATTGGCCGCCAACTGGCGCATTATGGGGTGCCCTTGATCGGCATCAACCAGGGGCGCCTGGGCTTCATCACCGACATCCCGTTCGGCAGCTACGCCGCCACGCTGGCGCCGATGCTGCGCGGTGAGTTTGAGGAAGACCATCGCAGCCTGATGCGGGCCCGCGTGATGCGCGACGGCGAATGCGTCTTTGACACGCTGGCCATGAACGATGTGGTGGTCAACCGGGCCGCCACCGCCGGCATGGTCGAGTTGCGCGTGGAGGTGGACGGCCATTTTGTGGCGAACCAGCGCGCCGATGGCTTGATCATTGCCACGCCCACCGGCTCCACCGCCTATGCGCTGTCGGCGGGCGGGCCGCTGCTGCACCCGTCCATTCCGGGCTGGGTGCTGGTGCCGATTGCGCCGCATACCCTGTCCAATCGCCCCATCGTGCTGGCCAATGCCGCCGAGATTGTGATTGAAATGGTGGCGGGACGCGAGGCCAGCGCCAATTTCGACATGCAATCGTTGGCTTCGCTGCTGCATGGTGACCGCATCGTGGTGACGCGCTCCAAACACCATGTGCGCTTTTTGCACCCCAAGGGCTGGTCCTACTTTGACACGCTGCGCCGCAAATTGCACTGGAATGAGGGAGTGGCCTGAGCATGAGCCTCAAGCGTATTGTGTTGCGCGATTTTGTCATCGTGAGCGAGCTCGAGCTCGATCTGGCCGGCGGCTTCACCGTGCTGACCGGCGAGACCGGCGCCGGCAAGTCGATTCTGATCGACGCGCTGCAACTGGTCACTGGCGGGCGGGCTGATGTCGGTGTGGTCCGCGAAGGGACCAGCCGCACCGATGTCAGTGCCGAGTTCGATCTGACGCCTGCGGTGGCGCTCTGGCTGGAAGCTGCCGGCTTCGAGCTGGGCGACAGTCTGCTGCTGCGCCGCACGCTTGACACGCAGGGCAAGAGCCGGGCCTGGATCAACGGCAGCCCGGCTACCGCCACCCAGTTGCGCGAGTTCGGCGAGCAACTGCTCGATATTCATGGGCAACACGCCTGGCAATGCCTGACCCGCCCGGATGCGGTGCGCGGTTTGCTCGACGCCTATGCCGGCGTCTCACCCGCCGCACTGGCCACTCTGTGGCAAGGCTGGCGGCAGGCGCAGGCCGAGCTGGCGCAAGCGCAGGGCGCGCAACAGACGCTGCAGCGTGATCGCGAGCGCCTGGTCTGGCAAATGGGTGAAGTTGAAAAGTTGGCGCCGCTGGGCGACGAATGGGAGGCGCTCAACACCGAACATGGCCGGCTGTCCAACGCGCAGGCGTTGCTGGACGCGGCGCAGGGCGCGCTGCAGACGCTCGATGACGATGACGGCGGCGCGCTGGGCGCACTCCATCGGGCCTGCCAATTGCTGCAACAGCAAGAGCCGTTGGAGCCCCAGTTCAAAGCACTGACCGAGCTGTTGTCTTCCAGCCTGGCGCAGGTCCAGGATACGGTTCATTCACTGCGGGCCTACCTGCGCAAGACCGAACCCGATCCCCAGCGACTGGGCCAACTCGACGCGCGCCTGGCCCTGTGGCTGTCGCTGGCCCGGCGCTACAAATGTGCTCCGGCCGAATTGCCAACGCTGCTGGCGGACTGGCAACAGGAACTGGAAAAACTCGATGCCGCGGCCGATTTGGCGGGGCTGCAAGCGGCCCAAGCAGCGGCGTTTGAGGCCTACCTGCTGGAGGCCAAGCGGCTGTCCAGGGCTCGCGCCAAAACGGCCCCGCAGTTGGCCCAGGCCATCACGCAGGCGATGCAGGGCCTGGGCATGCAGGGCGGCCAGTTCCAGGTGGCGCTGCAAGCGTCGGCCGAGCCGATGCAAAGCGGGCTGGAAGAGGTCAGCTTTCTGGTGGCCGCGCATGCCGGCAGCTCGCCGCGCCCGGTCAACAAAGTGGCCTCCGGCGGTGAGCTGTCGCGCATGGCCTTGGCGATCGCGGTGACTACCAGCGCGCTGGGCACCGCGCAGACGCTGATTTTTGACGAGGTCGACGCCGGCGTCGGCGGCGCGGTGGCCGAAACCGTGGGGCGCCTGATGAAGCAACTGGGGCTGGACCGGCAGGTGCTGGCCGTGACCCACCTGCCGCAGGTGGCGGCCTGTGCAGACCATCATCTGGTGGTGGCCAAACAATGGCAGGGCCAGGCGACGCTGAGTTCGGTCGCGGCCTTGCAGGGGGAGCAGCGGGTGGCCGAAGTAGCGCGTATGCTGGGTGGCGAGCGGCTCTCGGGCACCACGCTGGCGCACGCGCGCGAAATGCTGCAAGCGCGGACCTGAGGCGATGAAAAGCAAAGCGCCCGAATTGCAGATCGTGCTGATCACCGGCATGTCGGGCTCGGGCAAGTCGGTGGCGCTGCATGCGCTGGAGGACGCCGGCTTCTTTTGTGTCGACAACCTGCCGCCCGAGCTGCTGCTGCCCTTTGTGGCGCTGCAGAAAAAGCACCAAGCCAGCCGGGTCGCCATCGCAGTGGACATTCGCAGCGCCAAGTCGCTGCCGCTGGTGCCGGCGCAGCTAGCGACGCTGCGCCAACAGGGGGTCATGCTCAAGTCCCTGTTTCTCGATGCCACCACCGCCACGCTGGTGCGGCGCTATTCCGAAACCCGGCGCAAGCACCCGCTGTCGCAAAGCGCGTCCGGGCATTCGGCGCGGGAGCAACGCCGGGCGCTGGTGGATGCCATTGAGCTGGAACGCGAGCTGCTGGCTGATCTGCGCGAACAGGCGCACGTGATCGACACCAGCATCATCCGACCCTCGCAGTTGCAGGGCTACGTCAAGTCACTGATTGCCACGCCGGACCAGCAGTTGACGCTGGTATTCGAATCGTTTGCCTTCAAGCGCGGCGTGCCGGGCGATGCCGACTATGTGTTCGATGTGCGCATGCTGCCCAACCCGCACTATGAGCCGGAGCTGCGCCATCTGACCGGGCAGGACGCGCCGGTGGCGGCCTTTCTGCAGGCGCAGGCCGAGGTCGCGCAGATGCTCGAACACATCGAGACCTTCCTGAACCACTGGCTCGACGCGCTGGCCCGCGATCACCGCAGCTACGTCACGGTGGCGATTGGCTGCACCGGCGGCCAACACCGCTCGGTCTATCTGGTGGAGCAATTGGTGCGCTTGTTGGGCGACAAGTGGGTCACGCTCAAACGGCACCGCGAACTCGAGCTGATCGGAGCTGGCGCCCCGGTCAACCCTGGACCAGCAGCTTCCTGACCGGTGCCGGCAAGCCCAGGTGCGGCCATTGATCGGCGCCGATCCAGGCCCCGTCCGCGCGCGCCATCGCAGTACGCGGCAGGTGCACTTGGACCGGATGCAGGTGCAGGTCTTTGTGGGTCAGGACGTGGGTGAAGGCGGGCCCGTCCTGCAGTGCCGGGCGGTAGCGCGCGGGCACCGCGGCGGCCAGTGCCGCGCGCTGGTCGAATAAGGGAAAGCAGTAGAGCCCGGCCCAGACGCCGGGCGTAGGCCGCTGGCTCAGCCACACGCCGGCGTCTAAGGTCTGCGCCCACAGCAGCCAGATCGACTGCGCGCTGCGTTTGACCTTGCGCGTCTGCACCGGATAGCGCTCGGGCTGACCGAGCCGCCGGGCCACGCAGATTGGCGCGATCGGGCAGACCCCGCAGCGCGGCTTTTTGGCGCTGCAAAGTGTGGCGCCCAAGTCCATCATGCCCTGCGTATAGCGCGGCATGGCGTGCTGCAAATCTGCGCTCGGCAGCAGCTCGGTCGCCGCCTGCCAAAGCGCGCGCTGGTTGGCAGCCTTGGCCAGATCGGCCTCAAAACCCAGCAGCCGGGTCAGCACGCGCCTGACATTGCCGTCCAGGATCGCCACCCGCTCGGCGAAACACAGGGACGCAATGGCGCCCGCCGTGGAACGTCCGATGCCGGGCAAGGTTTGCAGCGCTTGCGCGGTCTGCGGAAACACGCCGCCATGGCAACGCATCACCGCCAGGGCGCACAGGTGCAGGTTGCGCGCGCGGCTGTAGTAACCCAGGCCACTCCACAAAGCCAGCACCGCATCCAGCGAGGCCGCCGCCAGCGCGCTCACGTCGGGGAAGCGTTCCAGGAAGCGCGGGAAATAGTCCAGCACCGTTGCCACCTGGGTCTGCTGCAACATGATTTCGGACAGCCAGACCCGGTACGGATCGCGCGTGCGCTGCCACGGCAAATCGTGCCGGCCATGGGTTTGCTGCCAGTGCACCACCGCAGTGGCCAAGTCCATCACCACCCCGGTGCCGCCATCGATCAAGCCGCCTCCGCGGCGAGCGCCAGCTCGGGCGGCTGGGTCGCCCGCAGCAGATAGTCAGTCAACTCGGCGAGCTTGCGGTCGAGTTGCTGCAAGGCATTCTCCTGTGCCTGTATTTCAGCGATGCGCTGGTCGAGTCCACCGGCCGCCTGCTCGATACGGTCAATCGCTTCAAGGCGGCGGCCAAAGTTGCGCCGGCGCTCGCGCAACTGGGCATCGAGTTGGGCCGCGGCCGATTTGCTCCACAACTCGATGTCGCTCAGCGCTGCTTCATGGATGGTGCGCAGACGGGTGGAAAGGGCCCGCACCAGTCGATCGGCAAACTCGGGCTGCGCCAGCCGCAGGGCGTTGCCCAGGCCCAGATACTGGACATGGCTGCGCTCCACCAGCGCAAGATCGCGCAGAAAGCCGCCCAGGGCAGGCGCGCTCGGCGCTTGCAAGGAAAACCCGTACTCGGCGTTCAGTTGCCGGAACGTGGCGGCCAGCATGCTCTGAATTTCGGCGCTGATGGTTTGCACCTGGTGCAGGCTCTGATACAAGCGCTTGAAGGTGTCGCCATAGCATTTGTTGACGCCGAGCTTGAGGCCGTTTTGCTGCAGCAGCGCATTGAGTTGCACCATTTCCTGCTTCAGTGCACGCGGCCCCAGCAGGTGGAACACTTCACGCAGCAGCTTCAGGTGGACCGAGCGCACGGCATGGATTTTGGCCCCGCCCAGATCAAACTCGGCCTGCTCCTGCGCGATGCGCGCGCGCATGTTCTTGATCACGGCCGAATTTTTGCCGCGCAGGCCCTTGAGCTCCATCAACTGGTCGGCCAGATCGGAGTGGCGAATATTGATGACCCGGCCGGTCTCGCCACGCAAGTCTGCGATGCCGCTGGCCACCGCCCGGCCCAGCAGTTTTTGGCGCTGGCCCATGATGCCCTGGCTCAGCGCCTCTTCGGAAGAGGCGCTGAGCCAGGGCA
>JAKFXU010000173.1 GCA_021731215.1 Rhodoferax sp. | reverse complement strand
CAGGATCAGGCGCGAATCGAACGGGGTCGGAATCAGGTAGTCGGCGCCAAACACCAGTTCCTTGCCGGCGTAGGCGTTGGCGACTTCTTCGCTGATGTCGGCTTTCGCCAGATCGGCGATCTGGCGCACGCAGGCCAGTTTCATGGCTTCCGTGATCTTGGTCGCGCCGCAGTCCAGCGCCCCTCTGAAAATGTAGGGGAAGCACAGCACATTGTTGACCTGGTTCGGGTAGTCGGAGCGCCCGGTGGCGATGATGCAGTCCGGCCGCACCGCCTTGGCCAGTTCCGGGCGGATCTCGGGTTCCGGGTTGGCCAGCGCCAGGATGATCGGGGCTCTGGCCATGGTCATGACCATCTCCGGCGTCAGCACGCCGGCCGCCGAGCAGCCGAGGAAGACGTCGGCACCGTTGACGACGTCGGCCAGCGTGCGCAATTCGGTGCTCTGGGCGAACCGGGTTTTGGATTGGTCGAAGCCGCCCGCTCGGCCATGATGGATCACGCCTTTGGAGTCGCACACGTAAACGTTGTCGCGCCGCACGCCCAGGCCGACCATCAGGTCCAGGCAGGCCAGCGCCGCCGCGCCGGCGCCCGAGACGGCGATTTTGACCTCCTCGATGCGCTTGCCCACCAGCTCCAGGCCGTTGAGCAGGGCCGCGCTGGAGATGATGGCAGTGCCGTGCTGGTCGTCATGGAACACCGGAATGTTCATGCGCTCGCGCAGTTTTTTCTCGATGTAGAAACACTCCGGCGCCTTGATGTCTTCCAGGTTGACGCCGCCCAGGGTGGGCTCCATGGCGGCAATCATGTCCACCAGCTTGTCGGGGTCGCGCTCGGCCAGTTCGATGTCAAACACGTCAATGCCGGCGAATTTCTTGAACAGGCAGCCCTTGCCCTCCATCACCGGCTTGGCCGCCAGCGGGCCAATGTCGCCCAGACCCAGCACCGCCGTGCCGTTGGTGATGACGCCCACCAGGTTGCCGCGCGAGGTGTACTGCGCCGCCAACGAGGGGTCGGCCTCAATGTCCAGACAGGGGTAGGCCACGCCGGGCGAGTAAGCCAGTGACAGGTCGCGCTGGTTGGACAGCGGCTTGGTGGGCGTGACCGCGATCTTGCCGCGCGTGGGGTTGCGATGGTAGTCGCGGGCGGCTTCGCGCAGGGCGTTTTCGGCGGGGGAAAGTTCTTTGCTCATACGGGTCTCCGGTTTAAACCAGTAAGTCGTTCAAAGTGCGGGCGATCACTTGGGTGGCGCGCCGCAGGTCAACGAGTTCGAGTCGTTCATCGGCGCGCTTGGCGTGGGATTCGAGCACCGTGCGCGGTCCGGCGCCGTAAATGACGCCCGGTATGCCGGCCTCGCAGAACAGGCGCACGTCGGTGTACAAGGGGGTGCCCAGGGCCGCAATCGGTTCGCCAAACACGATTTCGCCGTGCTTCTGAATGGCATCGACCAGCGGCTGGTTGCCCGGCAGCGGCGTCATGGCCTTGGCCAGCAGGATGCGTTTGACATCGACCGTGATGCCGGGCATTTGCGCCGCGGCCTCGGCGATGAGTTGGCGCAAGGCGGCCTCGACTTGCACCGGGTCTTCCTCCGGAATCATGCGCCGGTCGAGCTTGAACGTGACGCGCCCCGGAATCACGTTGGTGTTGGTGCCGCCTGCAATCAGGCCGACGTTGAGGTAGGGGTGCGTAATGCCCGCCACCGCGGAGCGCACCTGCTGGTACAGCGTGTTTTGCGCATAGAGGGCATTGAGGATACGCACCGCGGCCTGCAAGGCGTCCACGCCCGAGTCAGGGATGGCGGCGTGCGCTTGTCTGCCACGCACGGTGACTTCGAGCTGCAGGCAGCCGTTGTGCGCGGTGATGACCTGGTAGCTGAAACCGGCGGCAATCATCAGGTCGGGCGCGATGATTTTGTGCTTGAGCAGCCAGGCGGGACCGACCTCGCCGCCAAATTCCTCGTCATAGGTGAACAGCAACTCGACGCTGCCAGACTTGGGTTGGGCCACCGCTTCCAGCGCCCGCACGGCGAAGGCGTAGGTGGCGAAATCGCTCTTGCTGACGGCGGCTGCGCGGCCGTAGAGCTTGCCGTTTTCAATCTCGCCGCCGTAGGGATTCTTGCTCCAGCCTTCGCCGGGGGGCACCACGTCGCCGTGCGCGTTGAGCAGCACCGTTTTGCCCGGGCCGTAGCGTCGGCGCACCAGCAGATTGGTAATGCTCTGCAAGCCGGCGGCGCGTACCTCGGCCTCGGGCACCGGGTATTTCTCGGCCTCCAGACCCATCTCATGCAGCAGCTCGGCGGTGCGCTCGGCGTGCGGCGCATTGTGGCCCGGCGGCGTGTCGGTCGGAACGCGGATCAGTTCTTGCAGAAAGCGCACCTGTTCGTCAAAGTGCGCGTCAATCCAGGCATCGAGTTGTTGGTAGGTGTTCATGAGAAATCAAGGGATTCAAAACTCGCTGGCGAGTTGGTCAAGCAGCCGTGAAAAGGCATCGACTGCCAGTTGCATGTCGTCGCTGGTCGTCGATTCCAGCGGGTTGTGGCTGATGCCGGAATTTTGCCCGCGCACAAACAGCATGGCCTGCGGCATCACTTGATGCAACTTCATGGCATCGTGGCCGGCGCCGCTGGGCAGGCGGTGCAGCGGCACACCCAGGGTCTTGAGTGAGCGCTCCCAGCGGGCTTGCCACGCGGGCGAGCTGGGCGCGGCGGCCACGCGCAGCGTTTGTTGCAGGCTGTGGCGAACCTGGCGGCGCGCGCAGATGGCGTCCAGCTTGGCCAGCACATCCTGCACCAGGGCGTCGCGCCGGGCATCGCTGGGGGCACGCAGGTCCAGCGAAAACTGGCAGCAGCCCGGCACCACATTGATCGAGCCGTTGGGCACTTCGAGCATGCCGACGGTGGCGACGCAATCCAAGTCCTGCGCGGCGCGTTGTTCGGCGTAGAGCATGAGCTCCGCCACGGCGCAGGCCGCATCGCGGCGCCGCTCCATGGGTGTGGTGCCGGCATGGCTCGCCATGCCCGTCACCTGGCCCAGATAACGCGCGCTGGCGTTGATGGAGGTGACGACGCCCAGCGGCAGGTTCAATTCGTTGAGCACCGGCCCCTGCTCAATGTGAACCTCCACGAAGCCGAGGTAGCGGGCCGGGTCGCGCCTGAGTTTGGGAATGTCGGCTAGGCACAGGCCGGCGTGCTGCATCGCCGCCTGCAGCGTGATGCCGTGCGCATCTTTTTGCGCCAGCCATTCGGGCTTGAAGTCGCCGATCAGCGCGCTTGAAGCCAGAAAAGTGGCCTGGTAGCGCTGGCCCTCCTCTTCGGCAAAGGCCACCACTTCGATGGCAAAAGGCAGGCGCCGGCCTGAGCGCGCGAGTTCCCGCACGCAGGCCAGCGGGACAAAAATTCCCAATCGACCGTCATATTTGCCGGCATTTCTGACTGTGTCGTAGTGGCTCCCCGTCAGCAAGGTCTTCGCTCCCTCTCCCGCTTGCGGCAGAGGGTTTGGGTGAGGGTCTGCGTGGTACACGCCTACCACGTTGCCCACCGCGTCGATGTGCGCCTGATCAAAACCGCATTCCCGCATCCGCCGCTCGATTTGCGCGGCGCAGGCGCGGTGTGCCTCGGTCAGGTAGGTGACCGTCAACTGTCCTTGTTCGGCAAAACCGGTGTCGCTGTGCTGGGCCAGTTGTTCCTGCCAGTCCCAGACGTCGTTGCCAAGCAGGGGCTCGACGCCGAATTTTTCGTTGAGCCGGATTTCAACAATGCGGTGGATGTTGCGCAGGCACTCCTGCAGCTCAAAGTCCGCGGGGTGGTGCAGGCGGCGCTCCAAGGTGGCGATGATTTCCTGGCGCGACAGGCCGCTGCCGCGCGGACCGCGCACCGCCAGGATGAACGGGAAGCCGAATTTGGCCTGGTAGTGCGCGTTCAATTGCTGGATTTTCGAGAATTCGTCGGCACTGCAGTGCGTCAACCCGGCTTGGCTTTGCTCGGTGCTGGATTGGGCCGTCAGCGTGTGGCTGACCATCGCCTTGCCCGCCAGCTCCGGGTGGGCGCGGATCAGGGCCAGTTGGGGCTCGCGCCCGGCGGCATCGAGCACCTGCACCATCGTGTGCTTGAGCTGGCTCAGGGAGCGAAAAGGGCGCTGCGCCAGGGCTGTCCCGGCAATCCAGGGGGAATGCTCGTACAAGCCATCGAGCAGCCGTTTGGCCTCTTCGATCGGCGCGGCATTGAGTTGTTCAAGGGTGGTGGCCATGTTCAGTCTCGCGCTGGTTCTGATAAGGATGAGTTGCTTTCCAATGCCGGGCAATATCAATGCGGCGGCAGACCCAGACCCGATCAAATTGTTCGATGTGATCCAGAAAACGCTGCAGTGCCGTGATGCGCCCGGGCCGGCCCAGCAGCCGACAGTGCATGCCGATGCTCATCATGCGGGGGTACTCGGCGCCTTCCGCGTACAGCACATCGAACGTATCCCTCAGGTACTGAAAAAACGGGTCGGCGTGGGAGTAGCCCTGCGGCAGCGCAAAGCGCATGTCGTTGCAGTCCAGCGTGTAGGGCACGATCAACTGCGGTACCAGCTCGCCATCGGTTTTTTGGACTTTCATCCAGAACGGCAGCTCGTCGCCGTAGTAGTCGCTGTCGTACTCGAAACCGCCAAAATCGGCCACGAGGCGGCGCGTGTTGGGGCTGTCGCGCCCGGTGTACCAGCCCAGCGCACGTTCACCGCTGAGGCGGCTGATGATGTCCATGGCGCGCGCCATGTGTTCGCGTTCCGTGGCCTCGTCGACGTTCTGGTAGTTGATCCAGCGCCAGCCGTGGCAGGCCATTTCATGCCCCAGTTGCTGCAGGGCCGCCGCCAGCTCGGGGTGGCGCTGCAGCGCCATGGCGACGCCGAACACGGTCAATGGAAGCTGTCGCTTTTCGAATTCGCGCAGGATGCGCCACACGCCCGCGCGGGCGCCGTAGTCGTAAATACTCTCCATGCTGAGGTGGCGCTGCGGGTAACTCGGCGGGTTGAACAGCTCGGACAGGAACTGCTCGGAGCCGGCGTCGCCGTGCAGCACGCTGTTTTCGCCGCCTTCCTCGTAGTTCAGGACAAACTGCACGGCGATGCGGGCTTGGCCCGGCCACTGGGCCTGCGGCGGTGCGGGCCCGTAGCCGGCCAGATCGCGCGGATAGGGTTGGGTGCTGTCATAGTTGCGCATAAAAGCTTTATACACTTTCAGGCTGCGCCCCATCTTGGCGCAGTCGGTACTGGCACGATGAAGGACGCACCATGGGCTTGAGCACACATGTTTTGGACACCATGCACGGCACGCCGGCGGCCGGCATGCAGGTCGCGCTGTACCGCACCGACGGCGACACGGCAACGTTGCTCAAGCAGTTCGCGCTCAGTCCGGATGGCCGCAACCCGGACGGGCTGCTGCTTGACAAGCACAGCCTCAAGCGTGGCACCTACCGTCTGGTGTTTGATGTGGCGGGCTATTTCAAGCAGCGCGGTGTCGCGCTGCCCGAGCCCAATTTTTTGAACCAGGTGCGCCTGGATTTTGGCGTTGCCCAGGCCGATCAGCACTACCACGTGCCGCTGCTGGTCAGCCCATGGAGCTACTCAACTTACCGGGGCTCCTGATGGCGCGGCGCTGCGTTGAGCGAGTGGACGGCCTACAGTTGCCCCTCGGTCAGCGTGTCCAACTGGAATAGGCCGCTACTGTGCCACAGCCAGGTGTCGGTGTAGGTGACGCGGCCCATGCGCGCGGGCGCCGGAAAGGGCGCGGCCAGGCGCACCGTGCGTTCAATCTCGGCGACCACTTCGGGCGCATGGCTGGGGGCCCGCATCCAGTTGATGGCGGTGACGCGACCGCGGCCATCGACTTCCACCTGCAGCACGCCGATGGCGTAGAGCAGGGGCGGCAGCTTGCCCTTGAAAATCCGGTGGCCGTTTTGTCGGTAGAGATGACTGGCGGCATCGCGCCGGTAGTCGCGGGGGTTGGTGGCGCCGGAGATATTGGCCATGGGTGTTGGTGCAGAGGGTGGCGTTGCAACCGGCGGCGTTGCCGCTGGAGTTGGTGTGGGTGCGGGTGCGGGTGCGGTTACCGGCGGTGTAGGCAAGGGCGTGGAAGTACAGCCTGCCATGATGGCGACCACACCGGCATAGGCGGCCGCCATCAACGCATGGTGGGGTTTGGGTAAATTTTTCATGTGGCGTGACGGGAGTGAACCGGTGTTTTGGAGTTGAGCCTCTGCAGCATTGGTTAAAACGCAGGAGCATACTTTGCCCGAAATAAGGGGGTCTTGTGCGCATTTTCGAGTTTCAAAGGGTAATGGTTTGTGAGCATGACGGACAGATTTTTGACACGGCTGGCAGCGGAGGACGCCATTTTGATCACGGTGGACGCCTCGCGCGGCTCGGCGCCGCGCGAGGCGGGCGCCTGGATGGCGGTTTTTCGCCACGACGCCGTCGGCACGATTGGTGGCGGGCAACTGGAGTGGGCGGCCATGACGCAAGCTCGCCAGCGCTTGTCGGGTGGCCAAGGCGCGCCGCTACTGCGCTATGCCCTGGGCCCGGCCCTGGGTCAGTGCTGTGGCGGTGAGGTAAGCCTGCGCTTTGAGCCGGTCGGTGCGGCCGACATCGAGACCTTGCAACTGCGCCTGGAGGTCACGCGCTACCCGGTGGCCCTGTTTGGTGGCGGCCATGTCGGCCATGCGCTGGTGCGCGTGCTGACGCCTTTGCCGCTGCAGGTGAGCTGGGTTGACAGCCGCGATCAGGTGTTTGCGGCCGAGCTGCCCGCCCATGTCAGTTGCCAGCATTCCGACCCGGTGCAGGCCGCCGTGGCCCAGTTGGCGCCGGACTCGCGCGTGCTGATCATGAGCTTCAGCCACGCCGAAGACCTGGACATTGTGGCGGCCTGTCTCACGCGCCAGCGCCGGCAGGCCGACTTGCCCTATGTCGGCCTGATTGGCAGTAAAACGAAATGGGCGACGTTTCGCCACCGGCTTGAAGCGCGCGGCTTCACGCCGCAGGAGTTGGCGCACATCACCTGCCCCATCGGCGTGGCCGGCATTGGCGGCAAACAACCCGAGGTGATCGCGGTGGCGGTGGCGGCACAACTCTTGCAAACATTGCCAGCGCATGGCGCGAGTGTCAGACATTAACAAGGACAGGACGGATGGAAAGCTACTACCTCGATTGGGCCAACCTGCTGCTGCGCTGGGTCCACGTCATCGCGGCGATTGCCTGGATCGGCTCGTCGTTCTACTTTGTTTTTCTCGACAGCAGCCTGACGCCGCCGGTCGATGAAGAGCTGAAAAAGCAGGGCGTCAGCGGCGAACTGTGGGCGGTGCACGGCGGCGGCTTCTACCACCCGGTCAAGTTCAACGTGGCGCCACCCCGGTTGCCAGCGCAGTTGCACTGGTTCTACTGGGAAAGTTACAGCACCTGGCTGTCGGGCTTCGCCCTGTTCAGCGTGACCTATCTCTGGAGCGCCAGCAGCTACCTGATTGACAAGTCGCGCATGGACTGGGCGCCGGCCAGCGCGATTGCCGCGGCGCTGTCATTGCTGGTCGTGTTCTGGCTGCTGTACGACCTGATCTGCCGCGTGTTTGGGCCGCGTAAAAACGCTGACGCCAGCATCGGCGCGCTGGTGTTCGCGCTGGTGTGCCTGGCCACCTGGCTGGCCTGCGACTGGTTTGCCGGGCGGGCGGCCTTCTTGCTGGTGGGCGCGATGCTGGCCACGGCCATGAGTGCCAATGTGTTGTTCTGGATCATTCCGGGGCAGAGACAAGTGGTGGCGGCGATCAAGGCCGGGCAGCCGGTGGACCCGCTACACGGCCAACGCGGCAAGCAGCGCAGCGTGCACAACACCTATTTCACCCTGCCGGTGCTGTTTTCCATGCTCAGCGGCCACTACAGCTTTACCTACAGCCACCCGCAGAACTGGCTGGTGCTGATTCTGATGATGTTGGCCGGTGCCGCCATCCGCCAGTTTTTTGTCATGCGCCACGGCTACAAACTGGGGCGCAATGGCAACCCGCTGGCGTATGCGCTGGCCGGGCTGGTGGTGATTGCCGCCGTGATCGTCTGGCTCAAACCGGCGCCGCCAGCCGCCGCCAGCCTGAAGCTGGCCCCGTCCGTGGCGCCAACTCCTGGCGGCGCGGGCGCTCACAGTGACTATCAACAATTGCAGGGGGTACTGGCCCAGCGCTGCACCATGTGCCATGGCGAACAACTGCAGATGAAAAACGTGCGGCTCGATGCAGCGCAACACCTCAAGACCCATGCGCAAAGCATTTACCAGCAAGTGGTGCTGACCCGGCTGATGCCGATCAACAACGCCACCGGCATCACCGAGGCCGAGCGCGAGGTGGTCAGGCAGTGGTTTGAGAGTGGCGCCAGGATTGCGGATTGAGGTCGTGAGCGGGGTGCTATCCTTGCCCGCTGTAGCGGCAAATAGTGCCAGTCAACACCGGTTTTGAAAGGAAGCGTTATGCGAGTAGGCTTGCTCACGGGCGGGGGCGACTGCCCTGGTCTCAATGCGGTGATCCGGGCGGTCACCAAGTCCTTGATTGGTTTGTGCGACGCCGAGGTGGTGGGCATCGAAGATGGTTTTGCCGGCTTGATGGAGCAGCGCACGCGCGTGCTCGATTGGCGCTCGGTGAGCGGCATTTTGGCAAGCGGCGGCACCATTCTGGGCACCAGCAACCGCGCCAACCCGCTGGCCACGCCGGAGGCCGCGCAATTGACCATGGCCAACGTCCAGGCCCTGGGGCTGGACGCGCTGGTGGCAGTCGGTGGCGACGGCACCATGACCATTGCCCACGGCCTGGCGCAGCGCGGACTGCCGGTGGTGGGCGTGCCCAAGACGATTGACAACGACATCGAGGGTTGCGAACGCAGCTTTGGTTTTGACACCGCCGTGGCCACCGTGACGCAGGCGCTGGAGCGGGTGCAAACCACCGGCCAAAGCCATGGCCGGGTGATGATCGTCGAGACCATGGGCCGCTATGCCGGCTGGATTGCGCTGGAGGCCGGTATTGCCGGCGCCGCCGATGTCATTTTGTTGCCCGAAATTGACTACGACCTGGAGACTGTCATCCAGGTCTGCCGCGAGCGCGAGCAACGCCAGCGCTACACCGTGATCTGCATCGGAGAAGGGGCCAAGATGCGCGGTGGCGCCGTGAGCGTGGACCGGCGCATTGCCGACAGTCCCGACCCGGTGCGCCTGGGTGGCATTGCCAACCGCTTGCTATGGCAGTTGCAGCCGCATCTCAAAAGCGAGGTCCGCGCCACGGTGCTGGGCCATGTACAGCGCGGCGGCGCCCCGACCCCGAACGATCGGGTACTGGCCACCCAGTTTGGCAATGAAGCGGCGCAACTGGTGCTGGCCGGTGAGTTCAACCGCATGGTGACCCTGAACCAGGGCGCGATGGGCAGCATCAGTCTGGATTCGGTGTCCGGGCGCAACCGCCTGGTGCCGCCCGCGCATCCGCTGCTGGTGACGGCACGCCAGATTGGTGTTTCGCTGGGCGATTGATCGGCCTCAGGCCGGCGCTGCGTCGCGCGCCTTGTCGGCCTCGGTGGTGAACGCGTCGGCGTAAAACTCATGTTCGGGCAGGCCGGCCTGGCCGGTGTAGGCGGCGCGCGCCGAGTCCACCACAACCGGGGCGCCACAGGCATAGACCTGATGGGCGGACAGATCGGGCCAGTCCTGCAGCACCGCCTGGTGCACCAGGCCGCTGCGCCCGCGCCAGGCGTCTTCGGGCAGCGCGTCCGAGATCACCGGCACATAACGCAGCTGGGGCATCTCGGTCAGCTTCATCTTGACCCATTCATCCAGGTACAAATCGGCCGGGCGCCGCCCGCCCCAGTACAGCGTGGCCGCGCGCGTGATGCCCTTGAATTGCATGTGTTCAATGACAGCCTTGATCGGCGCAAAGCCGGTGCCCGAGGCCAGCAGCACAATCGGCTTGCTGCTGTCTTCACGCAAAAAGAAACTGCCGTAAGGCCCTTCGACCCGCAGAATTTCCTTGTCCTGCAGGGTGTTGAACACGTGCTCGGTAAATTTGCCGCCCGGCATGTGGCGGATGTGCAGTTCCAGTGCGCCAGCGCCGCCGGTGGCTTGCGTGTGGGGCGCGTTGGCCATCGAATAGCTGCGTCGCGCGCCATCGCGCAGGATGAACTCCACATACTGGCCGGCGTGGTAGCTGAAGCTGTCGTTGGCCGGTAGTTGCAGTTTGAGCAGCATCACATCAGCCGACTTTCTTTCCATCGCGCTCACGCGGGTCGGCATTCTCTTGATCGCAAAGGCGCCTGCCGTCGTCACTTGGCGCGACTCCAGCAGCACGTCACTGTGCGCCACGCCGCAGCAGGTGAGGACCAAGCCGTTGGCTTCTTCTTCCTCGCTCAGAGCCTTGCTCTGGTGCGCTCCATGCACCACGCTGCCTGCCAGTTTCTTGCACTTGCAGGTGCCGCAGGCGCCGTCCTTGCAGCCATAGGGCAGGCCAACTCCGGCGCGAATCGCGGCGGCCAGCATGGTTTCACCGGGCATGGCCGTAAAGCTGCGCTCGCTCGGCTTGACGGTGATCTGGAAGTCTGGCGTGCCGGTTTCGCTGTGCGTCATGTTTTCGGTATCCTTGGGGCTAGTTGCATTACTGAATCGAGCTCGATTTTGCCTTCAAACCAAAGCCCCCACAGCAGCCTGTACGCCACCCGCCCCGGCGCCTTGCCGGCCCGTTTTCGCCGCGCCCGGGTGCTGATCGTCGGTTGTGGTGATGTCGGTCTGCGCGCCGCGCTTGCGCTGGGCGCCCGGGTGCGCCTGCTGGCGCTGACCACCAGCGCCGAGCGCGGCGCCGAATTGCGCGCCTGCGGCATCACGCCCTTGCTGGGTAATCTGGACGCGCCGGCCTCGCTGCGCCGGCTCGCCGGGCTGGCGTCCCGGGTGTTGCACCTGGCGCCGCCGCCGGGCGAGGGCTGGGGCGACCCGCGCACCCTGGCGTTGACGCGCGCCCTGCGCCGGCGCAGCCGGCCCGACGTGCTGGTTTATGGCTCCACCAGTGGCGTTTATGGCGACTGTCGGGGTGAAGTGGCGCTGGAAACGAGAGCCCCTTGCCCGGATACGCCCAGGGCCAGACGGCGCATTGACGCGGAAAAGGGCGTGCGTTTTTTTGGCCGTGCGGCGCGGGTGCGCGCCAGTATCCTGCGCATTCCCGGCATCTATGCGCCGGACCGCCTCAATGGCACGCCGCGCGCGCGCCTGCTCAAGGGCACGCCCGTGCTGCAGGCCTGCGATGACGTCTACACCAACCATATTCATGCCGACGATCTGGCGCGCGCCTGCCTGGCCGCCCTGTGGCGCGGCAAGGCGCAGCGCA
>JAKFXU010000174.1 GCA_021731215.1 Rhodoferax sp. | reverse complement strand
TCGCCAGGGTCGGCGCCACGTTATCCAGCACGATGATCTTGGTCGCCTGCGTCGCCGCATTGCCCGCCGCGTCCGTCGTGTTGGCGGTGATGCTGATGCTGCCGTTGAGCAGCGTGCTGATGTCAGCCGCCGTCGCACTCCAGGTGCCGTCTGCTGCCACGACCGCCGTGGTGGCGACCGTGGTGGTGCCGTCCGTCAGCGCCACGCTGACCGTCAGGCCCACCGCACCCGTCGAGGTGCCGGATACCACCACCGTGTTGTCTTCCGCCGCGTTGGCAACGTTGTCGCCCACCAGCGTGGCCGCAATCGCCAGCGTCGGCGCAACCGTGTCCACCGCCTGCACCGATTGCGTGGCAATGGTATTGCCGTTGCTGGCCGCATCAATGGCGACACCGGTAGCCACGTCCACCGTGATGTTGGCCGTGGAGCCCGCTGTCGGCGTAACCGCCAGGGTGTAGACCGTGGCACTGACTGCGGTAAAGGCGCCCTTGGTGCCGCCCGTCACCACGACGTCCGTCGCATCAAAGCCGGTGACCGCTTCGCTGAAGGTGAAGGTGTAAACAACGTCGCCACCCGCAATGTTGGCCGTGCCGGCTTCGTCGTCGGTGATCGTCACCGTCGGCGCAACCGTGTCCACCGCCTGCACCGATTGCGTGGCAATGGTATTGCCGTTGCTGGCCGCATCAATGGCCACACCGGCAGCCACGTTGACGGTGATGTTGGCCGTGGAGCCCGCTATCGGCGTAACCGCCAGGGTGTAGACAGTGGCGCTGACCGCCGTGAACGCGCCCTTGGTGCCGCCCGTCACCACGACGTCCGTCGCATCAAAGCCGGTGACCGCTTCGCTGAAGGTGAAGGTGTAGACAACGGGGCCACCCGCAATATTCGCAATGCCTGCTTCATCGTCGGTGATGGTGACCGTCGGTGCCGTGGTGTCCACCGCCGCTAAGGGAGACTCCCCGCCGCCACTGGCTACCACGGCAACGCCCACAGCCACCGCAGCCGCTCCGACTACCATGCCTGTCGTGATACCAGCGAATGCCGCACCCGCTGCACCCGCTGCACCCGCTGCACCTGCTCCCGCCGCACCCGCCGCGCCGGCTCCCGCTGCACCTGCACCAGCGCCAGCACCCGGTACCACTCCTGTCTGAGCTTGCGCCAGCAGCACGCTTTCGGCCTGGCCGACGATCACGTCGTCGCCGAGCCAAGCGGCGAGGTCATCTTGCAGCGCGGCGTCTTTCGGGTCGAGGAACTTACTCGCCCGTTGGCCGATGGGCTGTGCCTGCGCGCTCGTTTCGGGAAATTTTTGCGGCGTCAGTTGGACTTTGCTGGCGGCGATGGATTTATCAATGGGTGGGGGGTTCTTGGTCATGGTCACTCTCCTTGGTCATTAGATTTAGCGCATGCAACAATGCACGGCGAAGACTAGCAGATTATTTGGTTACAAGCAAAATGAAAATTAACGGGTCCGCTAACCCGCCTATTTCACGCACCCTGAACTTTATCCGGTGCGCGTTGTTGTGTTTTTGGTTTTGCCTGAGCCGGGCGTTGTCGCTTGACCACATAGAATCGAGCGGATCGAAACATGCCTGCAACCGATTCAAAGTTAAAAGTTCTGTTACCTTGTCAGGCTAAGACATTGATGTTATTGTGCTTTTCACGTTTTGAGTGCCGAGGCATTTGCTCCCAAAATGAGGTCTTTTTCCTGCAGCCCGAACACCGGAGTCCACAAATTGATTGTTAAGTCACATCGCTGGCAAAAAACTGCCATCGCGGCTGCGGCGCTTATCGGCCTGTGGGGATCGAATGCGATGGCACTCTCGCTCGGCCGCGTCACGGTGCAGTCCGCCCTGGGCGAGTCTTTGCGCGCCGAAATTGAGGTTCCGGACATCAATGCCGAAGAGGCGGCTTCACTGAAGGCGTCGCTTGCCTCGCCGGAGGCGTTCAGGGCCGCCGGACTCGATTACAACGCCGCCATGTCTGGCCTGCAGTTGTCACTGCAGCGGCGCGCAGACGGGCGCTTCTATATCCGCCTGAGCAGCGAGCGGGCTATCAACGAACCGTTTATCGACATGATTGTCGAGGCCAGTTGGGCGACTGGCCGCGTTGTGCGCGACTACACCCTGTTGTTTGACCCGCCGGCTTTGCGGCAAACTGCACCGCCAGCGCCGACCCCGGCCCAGCTTGCGGCCCCGTCGTCGATCAGCCGGGCCGCGCCCGGGCCGCTCGCACCGGCGCCGAGCGTGACGCCACCAACAGCGCCCCGCACAAGCACCACTCAAACGCCGCCCCGCCCTGCGCTCGCCAGTGCTGCGGCGACCGGAACCGGGCCAGTGAGCGTCAAGCCCGGTGACACGGCCAGCAAAATTGCGATGGCGGCCAAGCCCGTCAACGTATCGCTTGACCAGATGCTGGTGGCCCTGCTGCGCGCCAACCCGGCTGCGTTCGTGGACGATAACGTCAACCGCGTCAAGGCCGGCGCCATCATGAACCTGCCGACCGCGCAGCAAGCCCAGGCCACCCCTGCGCGTGAGGCCAGCCGGATCATCGTCGCGCAGAGCAAGGACTTCAACGAATTCCGCAGAAAGCTCGCGGGCAGCGCGCCCAGCACCCCGGTGGCAACGGCCGAGCGCCAAGCCAGCGGCACTGTGCAAGCCAAGGTGGAAGACAAGAAGCCGGTCACGACCGCGCCCGACAAGCTCACCCTGTCCAAAGGCGGCGCGATCCAGGGCAAAACCGCCGAAGATCAGTTGGCCAAAGAGCGCAGCGCCGAAGAAGCGAGCAGCCGCGCTGCCGAAATCGCCAAGAACATCAACGATCTCAGCAAACTGGGGGCGGCGTCGAGCGCCGCAGCGCCGGGCCTGACAGCGTCCGCGGTCGCCCCAGCGGCCCCATCCATTGGCACTGCGGCAATCACGACCCCGATGCCCCCGGTATCGGCACCGCCGGCTGCCCGTGCGGCGGCATCGACACCCCTGGCCGCAGTCGCTTCAGCACTGCCAGCCGAGACCGGCCTGCTTGATGCGCTGATTGAAAACCCCTTGGCCCCAGCCGGCGCCGTCGGATTGATCGCCCTGTTGGCCGGTCTTGGTTTCTACCGAATCAGGCAGCGCAAGAAAGCCGCCCCGCTTGACAGCTCCTACCTGGAAAGCAGTGTGCAAGCTGACTCCTTCTTTGGTGCCAGTGGCGGACAAAATGTCGATACCGATGACAGTGCCGCCACCGGTTCGGCCCTGTTGTATTCACCCAGCCAGCTTGACGCCGCCGGCGACGTTGACCCGGTCGCCGAAGCCGACGTTTACCTGGCCTATGGTCGTGATTTGCAGGCGGAGGAAATCTTGCAGGAGGCCCTGCAAGCCAACCCCGGGCGTATCGCCATCCATCAGAAGTTGCTTGAGATTTTCGCCAAACGGCGTGATGCCGAAGGCTTTGCGGGTATCGCGGCACAAGCCTTCAATATCACCCAGGGCGATGGATTGGAGTGGGAACGCATTTGCGAACTGGGTCTGAGTATTGACCCAGGCAATGCCTTGTACCGGCCCGGCGGGCAACCCGACCCGTTGGATGGCCAGCCATCAAGCCCGGCTCCGCTTGGCTTTACCAACGCCCTGACCGACAACGCAGCGCCTGCGGCAAGCCCGCCGGCTGCGCACCATGCCAGTGACTCGGTCGACCTGGACCTTGACTTCTCGCTCGACGAAGAGCCCGAAGCGCCCGCTGCCAAGGTCACCGAGACGAAGACCAGCGAGGCCGGCGCGGTGCCACCTTCGGTCGTCAACCTCGACTTTGGATCGGTCTCCGAGACCTCGGAGCCTTTCACAGCACCAGAACCTTTGGCAGCACCAGCGCCTTTGGAGGAACCAGCGGCGGTGCAGATCGCAGATGCCATCGACTTCGCGCTGCCCGATCTCGAATTTTCTAACGCCGGCCTGACCGAGCCGGCTTCCGACAGCGCGAACCTCAAGCCGTTGACGCCAGCCAGCCCGGCAGTCGTCACTGCGACGCCGTTGGCCAGTGCAGCGCCGGCTGCAGCGGCATCTGATTTTGGCATGCTGGAGTTTGACCTGGGCTCCCTGTCGCTTGACCTGGGAGAAGAGCCAGCGGCGGCTGCCATGCCGGCCCCAACTGCAGCGGAAGACCCGCTGGCCACCAAGCTGGCACTGGCCGAAGAGTTCAGCGCCATTGGTGATGATGACGGCGCGCGCGCCCTGATAGAAGAAGTCATCGCGGAAGCCTCAGGCGACATCAAAATCAAGGCGCAACGCGCCCTGAGTAATCTTTAGGCAATATGAACCCACCGTGAGGTTGGCACTCGGCATCAGCTACCACGGGCAAGCCTACCAAGGCTGGCAAAGCCAATTGTCCGGCCAGACCGTGCAGGACCAGCTCGAACTCGCACTGGGCAAGTTCACCGCGCAAAAAGTGTCAACCCTGTGCGCCGGCCGCACCGACGCCGGGGTGCACGCCCTGATGCAGGTGGTCCATTTCGACACCGCGCTGGCGCGCCCCCCGTCTTCCTGGGTGCGCGGCACCAATGCCTTTTTGCCGCGCGACATTGCGGTGGAATGGGCGCAGGCAGTCGCGCCTGAATTTCATTGCCGCGCCAGCGCGCTGTCACGCCGCTACGCCTACATTTTACTGGCGTCACCGGTGCGCCCCAGTGTCGATGCGGGCCGGGTCGGTTGGGTGTTCCGGCCGCTGGACCTGGATGCGATGCAGCAGGCCGCGCAGTACCTGTTGGGCGAATACGACTTCAGCTCGTTTCGGGCCTCGGCCTGCCAGGCCTTGTCGCCGGTCAAGACACTCCAGCGACTGGAGATTTCGCGGCGCGGCGCCTACTGGCGCTTTGAGTTTGAGGCCAATGCCTTTTTGCATCACATGATCCGCAACATCATGGGTTGCCTGATCGCCGTGGGCCAAGGCAAGCACCCGCCTGACTGGCTGAGGGAAGTACTGCTCGAGCGCGACCGCGATGCCGCGGCGCCGACGTTTTCACCCCAGGGGCTGTACTTTCTCGGTCCCCGTTATGCCCCGCATTGGGGCTTGCCGGATCGCACGCCGGCCTATGATGGACTGCCATGACCCCTGCCCAATTTTTTGCTCAGCGTACGCGTATCAAGATCTGCGGCCTGACGCGTGAACAGGACGTGGACGCCGCGGTGGCCGCCGGCGCCGACGCCATCGGTTTTGTGCTGTACCCCAAAAGTCCACGCTATGTGTCGCCAGCACGGGCCGCCGAACTGGCGCGCCGGCTACCGCCGTTTGTCACGCCGGTGCTGCTGTTCGTCAATGAAAGTGCGACCCACATCAGGGCGGCCTGTGCCGGTATTGCCGCGGCCAGCGTGCAGTTTCATGGCGACGAAACACCGGCGCAATGCCTGGCGGCCACGCAGCAGGGTGCGCGCCCCTTCCTGCGCGCGGCACGCATCCCGCTGGGCGACGCCGCGCGCCACTTCGATCTCGTAAAATACGCGCTCGATTACTCACAGGCCCAGGCCATTTTGCTCGACGCGCATGTCGACGGGTACGGCGGCGGCGGGCAAGCATTCAATTGGTCACTGCTGCCTCCAAACGTCAACGCTCACCTCGTCTTGAGTGGTGGGCTCAACGCTGCCAACGTGACCGATGGCATCTTGCAGGTGCGGCCGCGCTGTAAAACACTGGCGGTCGATGTGAGTTCGGGGGTGGAGCTGTCCGGCCCCGGCAACAAGGGCCTCAAGGACCCCGAAAAGATCAACCAGTTTGTCGCCGCCGTGCGCGCGGCAGACAGACAACTTGCAGAGATGTCAACAAATGTTTGAGTATCACCAACCTGACCCGAGCGGCCATTTCGGGATTTATGGCGGCAGTTTCGTCTCCGAGACGCTGACGCACGCCCTCAACGAACTCAAGGCGGCCTACGCCAAATACCAGCACGACCCGGCCTTCATCGCCGAATTCAACGATGAGCTGACCCACTTCGTCGGGCGCCCGTCGCCTATTTACCATGCCCAGCGCATGAGCCGGGAACAGGGTGGCGCGCAGATTTTTCTCAAGCGCGAGGATCTGAACCACACCGGCGCCCACAAGATCAACAACACCATAGGCCAGGCCATGCTCGCCCGCCGCATGGGCAAGCCGCGCGTGATTGCCGAAACCGGCGCCGGCCAGCATGGGGTAGCCACCGCCACCATCTGCGCGCGCTACGGCCTGGAATGCGTGGTCTACATGGGCAGCGAAGACGTCAAGCGCCAAAGCCCCAACGTCTACCGCATGAAGCTGCTGGGCGCCACCGTGGTGCCGGTCGAGAGCGGCAGCAGGACGCTGAAAGACGCCCTCAACGAGGCCATGCGCGACTGGGTTGCCAACGTCGACAACACCTTCTACATCATTGGCACCGTGGCCGGGCCGCACCCCTACCCGATGATGGTGCGCGATTTCCAGAGCGTGATCGGCACCGAGTGCCTGCTCCAAATGCCCGAGATGCTGCAGCGCCAGGGCTGCAGGACAGCGCAACCCGACGCCGTGGTGGCCTGTGTCGGTGGCGGCAGCAATGCCATGGGCATCTTCTACCCCTACATCCCGCATGAAGCCACCCGCCTGATCGGTGTCGAAGCGGCCGGTGAAGGCATGGACTCGAGTCGCCACTCGGCCTCGTTGCAGCGCGGCAGCCCGGGCGTGCTGCACGGCAACCGCACCTATGTGCTGCAAGACGATAACGGTCAGGTGACCGAGACGCACAGCATCAGCGCCGGCCTGGACTACCCCGGCGTCGGCCCGGAGCACGCCTTCCTCAAGGACATCGGCCGCGCCGAATACGTCGGCATCACCGACCAGGAAGCGTTGCAGGCCTTCCACTACCTGTGCCGCACCGAAGGCATCATTCCCGCGCTCGAATCGAGCCACGCCGTGGCCTACGCCATGAAGCTGGCCAAAACCATGCAGAGCGACCAGTCGATTCTGGTCAACCTGTCGGGCCGGGGCGACAAGGACATCGGCACCGTGGCGGATCTGAGCCACGCCGACTTTTATTGCCGCCCGAGCTGCACCGGCCAGTCCGTGAAGGGGGACTCGGCCATCAAGGTGGCAAACGTGGAGGATGGGCAATTTTCCGCCGGGCCGCCCCAAGGAAAATTAGCCCCCTTGGGGCTGGAGCCTGCGGCTCCAAGTCTGCTTGAGCAGGCTTGGACAGGCGACAGAGGCGAAGCGTCTCGCGAGTCGCGGCCTGCAAGGCCTCGCGCAGTACGCGAAGCGACAAGCGTGGGGGCCAGTTCATGAGCCGCATCGCCGCTACTTTTGCCAAGCTGCAGGCCCAAGGGCGCAAGGCGCTCATTCCCTATGTGACGGCCGGTTTTCCGTTTGCCGACATCACGCCCGAGTTGATGCACGCTTTGGTTGCCGGCGGCGCCGATGTGATCGAGCTGGGCGTGCCGTTTTCCGACCCCAGTGCCGACGGCCCTGTGATTCAAAAGGCCGGTGACAAGGCGCTGGCCCTGGGCATCGGCCTGGTGCAGGTGCTGGCCATGGTGCGCGCTTTTCGCAGCCGCGATGCCAGCACACCGGTGGTGCTGATGGGCTATGCCAACCCGGTCGAGCGCTATAACCAGATTCATGCGCCCCAGGACGGCCTCAGTGCCTTTGTGGCCGCTGCGGCTGCGGCTGGCGTGGACGGCGTCTTGATCGTCGATTACCCGCCCGAAGAGTGCCAAGACTTTGCCGCCGAGCTCAAAAGCCGCGGGCTCGACCTGATCTTTTTGCTGGCCCCCACCAGTACCGATGAGCGCATGCAACAGGTGGCCCGCGTGGCCAGCGGCTATGTCTATTACGTTGCGCTCAAGGGCGTGACCGGGGCCGGCACGCTCGACACCGCCGCCGTCCAAGCCATGCTGCCGCGCATTCGCCAGCACGTCAGGGTGCCGGTCGGCGTCGGTTTTGGCATCCGTGACGCGGCCACCGCACGCACCATAGGCCAAACCGCCGACGCGGTCGTGATTGGCAGCAAGCTGATCGAACTGATTGATGCCCAAGCGCGCGACCAGGTCGCCCCGGTCGCCCAGAATTTCCTGCGCGAAATCCGCACCGCGCTGGATTCATAATCCACCCCTGAACTGAAACTTTGCGGCACAGACCGCAGGCGCGCGTTGCCCGCCTGCTCTGTCCCCCAACCCTGAAGGTGCTTCCATGAGCTGGCTCGAAAAACTGCTTCCCGCGAAAATTCAGCACACCAACCCGGCCGAGCGCCGCAGCGTGCCCGAAGGGCTGTGGATCAAGTGTCCCAGTTGCGAAACCGTGCTCTACAAGACCGATCTAGAGCAGAACCAGAACGTCTGCCCGAGCTGCAGCC
The DNA here is from genome assembly GCA_021731215.1 of Rhodoferax sp. GTDB lineage: Bacteria > Pseudomonadota > Gammaproteobacteria > Burkholderiales > Burkholderiaceae_C > Rhodoferax. The sequence goes on along the minus strand of JAKFXU010000174.1, from coordinate 3,124 downwards.
ACCACCATCGCATTGGCGCGCGCGCCCGGCTCAACGTGTTTCTGGACAACGAGGGGCGCTACGAGATCGGGCAGGAAGTGCTGCCGGTGGACGCACTCAAGTTCAAGGACAGCCGCAAGTACCCGGAGCGCTTGAAAGAGGCCATGGAAAACACCGGGGAAACGGACGCGCTGGTGGTGCTGGGTGGCGCCGTGCACGGCATTGGCGTGGTAGCGGCCTGCTTTGAATTTGAATTCATGGGCGGCAGCATGGGCTCGGTGGTGGGAGAGCGTTTTGTGCGCGGGGTGCATACCGCGATCGAACAAAAAGTGCCTTTTGTCTGCTTCACCTCGACCGGCGGCGCCCGCATGCAGGAAGGCCTGCTGAGCCTGATGCAGATGGCCAAAACCAATGCCTCACTCACCCGTCTGGCAAAAAAGGGCCTGCCTTTTATCAGTGTGCTGACCGACCCCACCATGGGCGGTGTCAGCGCCGGGTTTGCGTTTTTGGGCGACGTGGTGATGGCCGAGCCCAAAGCGCTGATTGGATTTGCCGGCCCGCGCGTGATTGAATCCACCGTGCGGGTCACGCTGCCGGAAGGCTTTCAGCGCTCCGAGTTTCTGCAAACCAAAGGGGCCATCGACTTGATTTGCGACCGTCGCGAACTGCGCAAAACCGTGGCCAGCACGCTCGCCATGCTGCTGCGCCAGCCGGCGGACGCGGTGATCTGAGCCCGCCGGCAGTCAAGTCAAAGCAAGGCCCATCCTTGCAGATGGCCGAGCACGATGGACGCCACCTGCAGCAGCACCAGCAGCACCAGCGGCGACAGATCAATACCGCCGACCAGCGGCAGCAGGCGGCGGATCGGCGTCAGGGGCGGCGCGCACAGCCGTCCAATCACATCCGATAGGACCGACTGGGTCTGCACCCAGGACAAGACCGCGTACACAATCACCAGGCCGGTCAGCCCTGAGATCGCCAGCCGCACCAGACCAAAAGCCGCCAAAATGGGCGCGGCGAAGAGGCCGCCCTCGCCCCCGGCCAGCAGCCACAACAGCAGGAACTGCGTCAGCTCCAACCCATAGGCGGCTACCAGGCTGGCCAGATCCCAGCGCCCCACGGCGGGCACCACCCGGCGCAGCGGCAACACCAGCCAATCGGTCAAGGCAAAGACAAAACGCCCCAGCGGATTGCCGGAACGACTTGACATCGGGATGCGCTGGTACTGCATGTAAAGCCGCAGCAGACAGGCGCCGGCCAGCACCGCGGTGACAACCTCAAGCAACAGGGAAATGATTTGATAGAGCATGGGATTCGAGCGTCAATTTCACTGCATCATAGCGAGCGGGCGCGGGCCACTTAAAATCAAGGCTTTCGGCTAAAAAATGGCCGTTCACTGCTCCTCCCTGCTTTTTTATTGCGCCTCTCATGTCTGACCACCTCATTGCCCAAACCCCCCAGGACGAAAACCAACTGATCTTGGAGCGGCGCGAAAAGCTCAAGGCCATCCGCGAGCAGCAAGCCCAGGGCAAGGGGGTTGCCTTCCCCAACGATTTCAAGCCCAGCGACCACGCCGCCGACCTGTTTGCCGCGCACGCCGGCCAGACCCCGGAAGGGCTGCTCAAGCAAGGCAGCAGCGCCAAGGTGGCCGGGCGCATGATGCTCAAGCGCGTCATGGGCAAAGCCAGCTTTGCCACCTTGCAGGACAGCACCGGGCGCATCCAGATTTACATCAAGGGCGAGGATGTGGGCGCGGACCTGTACGCCAGTTTCAAGCACTGGGACCTGGGCGACATCGTGGCCGCCGAAGGCAAAATCTTCAAGACCAAGACCGGGGAACTCTCCATCCACGCCACCCACGTGCGCCTGCTGACCAAGAGCCTGCGCCCGATGCCCGACAAGTTTCACGGTATTCATGACCAGGAAGTGAAATACCGCCAACGCTATGTTGACCTGATGACCGATGAGACCGCCCGCATGCGCTTTGTCGCTCGCAGCAAAGCGCTCAGCGGCATCCGCGAGTTCATGGTGGCGCACCATTTTCTGGAAGTCGAAACCCCCATGCTGCACCCCATCCCCGGCGGTGCCAATGCCAGACCCTTCACCACGCACCACAACGCGCTCGACCAGCAGATGTTCTTGCGCATCGCGCCCGAGTTGTACCTCAAGCGCCTGCTGGTGGGCGGCTTTGATCGGGTGTTCGAAATCAACCGCAGCTTCCGCAACGAAGGCATCTCGGTGCGCCACAACCCCGAGTTCACCATGATGGAGTTCTACGCGGCCTACTGGGACTACCAGGATCTGATGACCTTCACCGAAGCCCTGGTGCGCGATTGCGCGCGCAAGGCGGTGGACACGCTGCAGCTGAGCTATGGCGGCAGGCCGGTGGACCTGTCGCAGCCGTTCGAGCGCCTGACGATTCGCGAAGCCATCATCAAACACACCGAGGCGAGCCAAGCGATGGAAAGCGGCGCTGGCTTGCGGGTGGACAACGCGGCCTGGCTCATCAGCGCACTGCGCAAACTGGGCCTCCCGGAGGGCAAACACAAGCTCTCCACCCGCTCGCTGGCCAGCCTGCAGGTGATGTACTTCGAGGAAACAGTGGAAGAAAAACTGTGGCAACCGACCTTCATCTGCGAGCACCCGGTCGAGATTTCACCACTGGCCCGGGCCAGCGACACACGCCCCGGTGTGACCGAGCGCTTTGAACTCTACATTACCGGGCGCGAATTCGGCAACGGCTTTAGCGAGCTCAATGACGCCGAGGAGCAGGCCGCGCGCTTTCACGCCCAGGTCGATGCCAAGGAGCAGGGCGACGACGAAGCCATGTATTTCGACCACGACTTCGTGCGCGCCCTGGAATACGGCATGCCGCCGGCCGGTGGCTGCGGCGTCGGCATCGACCGGCTGATGATGCTGCTGACCGACAGCAGCAGCATTCGCGATGTGATCTTGTTCCCGGCCCTGCGCCGCGAGGCCTGAGACCGCCGGCTTTGCCCGGGCCGCCATGACTTTCATCAGCCCATGACCGCGGTTGCAACCCGGACGCTGGCCTACCTGCAAGGCTATCCCGAAGACACCGTGGCCCAGGTCAGGCAATTCATCGCCAGCCAGCGTCTGGGCCCGTGGCTGCAGAACAAGTACG
>JAKFXU010000322.1 GCA_021731215.1 Rhodoferax sp. | reverse complement strand
CCGCGGGCGACCCGACGGTCTGCCAGCGCTGGCGCGCCTTCAGTTGCGGGTGCGCCCAGAGGTCCGCCATGTCGTTCATGCGGGCGTTGGCAATCTGCGCCCGATCGAGCCGCGCCACCACCTGCTGTGCCGTGAGTTTTCCAAAACAATCAAGAATGATGGCTTTGAGAGCCTCACGATGCTCGTTGCGCCGCGCGTTGCTGTCAAAACGCGCATCGGTGGCCAGCGCCGCGTCCTGCAGCACCTGTTCACAAAAGGCCTTCCATTCGCGCTCATTCTGCAGGCCCAGCATCACCGTGGCGCCGTCACCGGCGGCAAATGGCCCGTAGGGATAAATGCTGGCATGGGCGGCCGCCGTGCGCGGCGGTGGCGGCGCGCCCTCGAACGCGTAATACAGCGGGTAGTTCATCCACTCGCCCAGCGATTCGAGCATGGACACGTCAATATGCGAGCCCTTGCCGGTCCTGCCGCGCAGCAACAGGGCTGCGAGGATATTGGTGTAGGCGTACATGCCGGCGGCGATATCGGCCACCGAATTACCGGCCTTGCTTGGGTCCTGCGGCGTGCCCGTGACCGAAAGGAAGCCCGCCTCGCTCTGGATCAGCAGGTCATAGGCTTTTTTGTCACGGTAGGGACCGTCTTCACCATAGCCCGAGATGTCACAAACGATCAGGCCGGGATGGTCCTTGCTGAGCGCGTCAAACCCCAGGCCCATGCGCGCCGCCGCGCCGGGCGCCAGGTTCTGCACCAGCACGTCGGCCGTGGCCAGCAGTTGCTTCAGCGCGGCGATCGCACCCGGCTGCTTGAGGTCCAGCGTCAGGCTTTCCTTGGAGCGATTGGTCCAGACAAAATGCGAGGCCTGACCGCGCACCCGCCCGTCATAGGCGCGCGCAAAGTCGCCCGATCCCGGGCGCTCCACCTTGATGACACGCGCACCGAGGTCGGCCAACTGACGTGTGCAGAACGGCGCGGCAATCGCGTGCTCGATGGAAACGACGGTAATGCCGTCAAGGGGTCTGATCATGGTCGTCCTCGGTCGGTTGAGACAGCATCTGCGGTCTGTGGGGACAAGGCCTCAGAAAGACCGCGGCAGGCCGAGCACATGCTCGGCGATATAGGAATAAATCAGATTGGTCGAGATCGGCGCCACCTGGTACAGGCGCGTCTCGCGGAACTTGCGCTCGACGTCGTATTCACAGGCGAAACCGAAACCACCGTGGTACTGAATGCAGACGTTGGCGGCCTCCCAACTGGCCTTGGCGGCCAGGAACTTGGCCATGTTGGCCTCGGCCCCGCAAGGCTGGTGGGCATCAAACAGCTCACACGCCTTGAAACGCATCAGATTGGCGGCTTCGAGTTCGATGTAGGCGTCGGCAATCGGAAACTGCACGCCCTGATTCTGGCCGATCGGCCGGCCAAAGACGACCCGGTCCTTGACGTACTTGGTGATGCGGTCGATGAACCAGTAGCCGTCGCCAATGCACTCGGCTGCAATCAGGGTGCGCTCGGCGTTCAAGCCGTCCAGGATGTACTTGAAACCCTGCCCTTCTTCGCCAATCAGGTTGTCTTGCGGGATTTCAAGATTCTCGAAGAACAGCTCGTTGGTTTCGTGGTTGACCATGTTGGGAATGGGGCGCACGGTCATGCCGGTTTTTTCCGCCTGGCGCAGGTCGACCATGAAGATCGACATGCCCTCTGACTTTTTCTTGACGTCGGCCAGCGGCGTGGTGCGGGCCAGCAGAATCATCCAGTCCGAGTGCTGCACGCGCGAGATCCAGACCTTCTGGCCGTTGATGACATAGCGGTCGCCCTTGTTGACGGCCGTGGTCTTGATCTTGGTGGTGTCGGTGCCGGTGCTGGGCTCGGTCACCCCCATGGATTGCAGGCGCCATTCGCCCGAGGCGATTCTGGGCAGGTACAGCTCTTTTTGCACTTTCGAGCCATGGCGCAGGAGCGTGCCCATGTTGTACATCTGGCCGTGGCAGGCGCCGGAGTTGCCGCCACTGCGGTTGATCTCCTCCATGATGACCGAGGCTTCCGCCAGGCCCAGACCGGAGCCGCCATATTCCGTCGGCACCAGGGCCGCCAGCCAGCCGGCCTGGGTCAGGGCATCGACAAACTTCTCGGGATAAGCGCGCTGCTCATCGACTTTGCGATGGTATTCGTCGGGAAATTCGGCGCACAGGGAGCGCACAGCGTCGCGAATGTCCTGGTATTTGTCAGTCGTTTTTTGCATGATCTGTAAATCGAAGTTTCGGTAAAAAATGGGACGCTCAGGCCAGCTCGACCGTGCCCTGCATCGTCAACCAGCCTTCATGGTCTTCGGCCCAGACGCGCACGGTTTTGCCATCCTCGCAGGGCTGGCCGTTGAGGCGCAACGGATGCAGGTCGAACGTGGGGCGCACGGCCTTGAAGTTGAACCGCTTGACCAATGCCCCCGACGCGTGGCGACGCACCAGATCGACCAGCAGCGTGGCAATCAGCGGACCGTGCACGATCAGGCCCGGGTAGCCCTCGACGTCGGTCACGTAGGGGCGGTCGTAGTGGATACGGTGGCCATTGAAGGTCAACGCCGAGTAGCGAAACAGCAGCACGGCGTCGGGCACGATCTCGCGCTGCCAGGACGCGCCTTTTTCAGCCGCAATCGGCGGCGGCACCGGGTCGCCGGCTTGCGCGGCGGCGCGGTAGACGATGTCGTGTTCCTCGGTCAGCGCCAAACCCCTGGCGTTGTGCACTTCATGCTTGACCAGCACAAACAGCAGGTCGCCGCTGCGGCCGGCCTTGTGGGTGAGCGATTCGATGCGGGAGTGGCGCTGCACCGCATCGCCCACCACCAGCGGGTTCTCTGGCAACCACTGCAGCCGGCCACCGGCCCACATGCGACGCGGCAGTGGCACCGGCGGCAGGAAGCCGCCCCGTTGGGCATGGCCGTCAGCGCCGATCTCGCTCTGGCGGTGCTGCGGCAAAAAATACAGCCAGTGCCACAGCGGTGCCAGCAGCGTGCCGGGCAGCGGCAGTGCATCGTCCCGGTCGAGGGTGGCACTGAGCCCACGCACGGGCGCGCCCGTGATGTCGTCGGCCAGGGTTTCTGTTTTACCGACCCAGCCTTGCAGGTGGGTCAGCGTGGCGGCGTCGAGGTTGCGGACAGGGGTGACAATGCTCATGGGACTTGATGATCCGGTTTATGCGTCGAGGGCGCAATCTGTGTTTTCAAAAGTAGGCCTTTGAAAAAACAGAACGTCGGCACCGGCCTGAAGACCTCCTGTTGGCATCAAGACGGCCATGGCATGCACGCCACAGCCGTCGCACTTGTCACTCACTCCAGCTTGAAGCCCAGTTGGGGCAACAGCACCTTCTCCCGTGCGAATTGCTCGCTCGCATACTTGCGGTACTCCTCCGAGGACATGAGCGAGGACTGGAGGTCATAGTCCTCCAGCACCTTGCGGTACGCCGGGTCGGCTGTGGCCTTGCCAAAGGCTTTCTGCAGCCGGTCGACCACGGCCGGGTCCATGCCTTTGGGGCCCACCAGGCCAAAGGGTGAACGCACGGCGACATCGTAGCCAAGCTCTTTGGCCGTCGGCGCGTCGGGAAATCGTTTGAGACGCTGGTCAGTCAGCGTTGCCAGCACGCGGATCTTGCCCGACAGGGCGACCGGCCCCACACCGGGATCGCCATAAACATCGAGGTGACCGCCCATCAGGGCAGTCAGGGCCTCCGATCCGCCCTTGAACGGCACCATGTTGAACTGCCCACCCGCAGCCCGCGCCAACTGCTCACCGGCGATCCGATTGGCGCTGGTGGCACCTACATTGCCATAACTGATGACGCCAGGGCGTGCCTTGGCGTCGGCCAGCAGTTCGTGGATCGTTTTCCAGGGTGCTTCGGCCCGCACCGTCACGATAGTGGACAGGTTGACCAGCCCGATCACATAGGTGAAATCGGTCAGCGGGTCCCAGCTCACCTTCTGCAACAGCGGATGGCGGATCACCGAGTTGTGCATCAGGGCCAGTGTATGGCCATCCGCCGGCGTGTTCTGGGTCAGGCTCGCCGTCCCCGTCACGCCACCGCCGCCGGGCTTGTGCATGATCACAATGGGTTGCCCCAGATCGGCTGATGCGGCGTGACCCAGGGTGCGCATCAGCGCGTCGGCAGAGCCTCCGGGTGGAAACGGGAGGATCAGCGTGATCGGTTTGGTCGGAAAGGTGTTCGCAGCGGCGGGCAACGAAAGCCCGCCCGCCAGCGCGCCTGCAGCAAGCAGGCACGCGCTGAACGCGCGACGGCCAGAGAAATAAGGGGTTGTGTGCATTGCCATATTTGTCTCCTGATGTTGATGGTGGCACTCGCACTGTAGAAAGACCAAACGGCTCGCACAATTGCCGGAACGCTCAATCGGATTGGCAAAAAATCTCACGCAATAAACCGCAGCCTGGCCTGACGCATTTGGCCAATCAAATTGATCCAATCGGCAATTGCCCCTGGCCGCAACCGAGCATCAAATCGGCGATCAACCCACATCGCAATAAACCTACGGGCCACGAGGAGACACCATGTATTTAACCGCCGGCCTGCACCGATCGCTGCAGAGACACCCCGACAAGATCGCCACGGTTGATGGCCCCCGGCGCCAGTCTTTTCGGCTGCTGGCCGCGCGGGTGGCCCGGCTGGCTGGTGCACTCGCGCGCCTGGGCGTGGGCCGGGGCGACCGCGTCGCCCTGCTGGCGCTCAATGGCGACCGCTATATTGAGACCGCGCTGGCCGTGTGGTGGGCCGGCGCCGTACTCAACCCCGTCAACACGCGCTGGACGCCGGGCGAAATTGCGTTTGCACTGAACGACTGCGGTGCGCGCGTGCTGTTCGTTGACGACGCGCTCGCGCCTTTGACCCAGGGCCTGGCCCACGCAGTGCCTGCCCTGCAGACCACGGTTCACATGGGCAACACGGCCAACCCGGTGCATGGACTGGACTACGAAACCCTGATCGCACAAGCCGATCCCATGGAGGACACGCGCTGCGATAGCCACGAACTTGCGGCCATCCTCTACACCGGCGGCACCACCGGCTTTCCAAAAGGTGTGATGCTGTCGCACGCCAACCTCTGGGCGGCACTGGTGGCCCGCATGGCCGAGGTCCCCAACCCCGGGCATTTCATCACGCTGCTGACCGCGCCGATGTTTCATGTGGCGGGCCTGGGCCGCATGCTCGGCCAGACCATCGTCGGCGGCACCTGCGTGACGTTTCCCGCGTTCAACGCCGAGGCCGTGCTAGGCACCATCGCCAGCGAAGGCATCACCGACGTGGTCGTGGTGCCCAGCATGCTGCAAATGCTGCTGGACGCGCCGTCGTTCAAGCAGACAGACCTTGGCAGCTTGCGCCGCATTCTGTGGGGCGCCGCTCCCATCACGGTGCCGCTGCTCGAACGCGCGCTGCAGGCTTTTTCGGGCGTCGAGTTCATTCACGCCTACGGTATGACGGAAACTGCGGCCTCGGTATCGGTGCACCGGCTTGGCAGCAGTTCCGAAGAACAAAGCAGCGCGCGCATCCGGTCCGCAGGGCGTGCCGGTTTCTCGACCGAAATCCGCATCGCTGATGACGACGGCAACGAACTGCCCCGGGGGGCGCCCGGCGAAATCCTGGTACGCGGACCGGTTGTCATGATGGGCTACTGGAACCGCCTGGCCGAAACGCAGCATGCGTTGCGCGGCGGCTGGCTGCATACGGGCGACGGGGGCACCATGGACGACGAAGGCTATCTGTACGTGGTCGACCGCCTCAAGGACATGATCATCAGCGGGGGCGAGAACGTGTACCCTGCCGAAGTGGAAGAGGTGCTGGGACGCCACCCAGGCGTTACAGCCAGCGCCGTGATCGGCATCCCCAACGACAAATGGGGCGAAACCGTGCATGCCGTGGTGATGTTGCGCCCCGGCGCCGTCGCGACACAAGAGGCGCTACTGGCGCACTGCCGTGCGCACCTGGGGGGCTACAAGTGCCCCAAGAGCATCGAATTCACGACTGCCCTGCCCCTATCGGCGGCCGGCAAGGTACTCAAGGGAGAACTGCGCAAGACCTGGTCTGTGGCAGGGAAAATCGCATGAGCCCAACAACCATCAGCGCGACGAATGCCGATCTTGGCAATATGTTCCACCGGGTCCCGTTCATGAAGCTGCTGGGCGTGACACGCGAGTCGTCAGAAAACGGCCTGGCCCGCCTGCGCATGCCGATGCGCCCGGAATTCACCAACCTGTTCGATTGCGCCCACGGTGGTGTGCTGATGACGCTGCTGGACACCGCGATGGCCAGCGCAGCGGTCTCCAGCGTGGGGTTTCGGTCCAGTGCCGTCACGTTGTCGATAAGCGCTAATTTTCTGCAGCCCGGACGCGGTCCGCTCACCATAGTGGGCAAACGCACGGGTGGCGGTCGCTCCATCTGCTACTGCGAAGGCACCGTCTTCGACGAGCATGGCACGGCACTCGCCCGAGCCATCGGATCCTTCCGGTTCAAGAACCTGGTGCTAGAACCGGAGCCGGTCGTCGCCCGGGCGGAACCAAGTCCTCCAGCAACTGGCGCTTGAGCACCTTGCCACTGAGCGTCATCGGAAAAGCCTCGACGGCAATCACTCTGGCGGGTCGTTTGTAAGGCGCGAGGTTGTCGGCAATATGGGCGTGCAGACGTTCCATGTCGAGCGGCGCGTGGTCCACCGTCTCCACAAAAGCCAAAATTTCTTCGTTGCCGTCGGCCTCGCGCAGCCCGACCACGGCGGCGCGCTGGATGCCGGGAAAACTGGCCAACACCGCCTCGACCTCACCCGGATACACGTTGAACCCCGAGCGGATGATCATCTCCTTGAGGCGGCCCACGACAAACAGGGCGCCGTCCGGGGCCTGGTAGCCCAAGTCCCCGCTGGCATACCAGCCGCCAGGCCGCATGACCTGTGCCGTGGCGTGCGCATCACGGAAATAACCCGGCATCAGACCGACACCACGCATCCAGATTTCGCCCCGCTCGCCGTTGGGCACATCCTGCCCATCGGAATTCACAATGCGCAGTCCGGCGCCTTCGACCAGGTAGCCAGCCGAGGTGTCACCGCGCTGCTCCCCCAAGCGGCCCAGGCACAGCGCACCGGCATATTCCGAGAGGCCATAACCATGGTGCAGCGGATGACCGAATCGTTTCTCGACCGCCTGTTTGAGCCCCATGTCCAGCGGCGCGGCGCCCGTATAGACATAGCGCAACCCGGGTGCCAGCGGGTGCTCAATGCCCTGCTGATCGAGCCAGCCCAGCAGCCGGTTGAACATGGTGGGCGGTCCCTGCAGGTTGGACACCCCGTGATGGGCCAGCGCATCGAACACATCGGCCGGATCAAACTTGCTGCGCATGACCAGCCCGGCATTGGCAAACAAAGAGGCCATGAGCACCGTGGCCAAACCGAAAATATGGGTCATCGGCAGGTAGGCATAGGAGCGGTCTTGCGGCCCCAGTTTTCGTGACCCGGCCGACACGCGGGCGAACTGCAGCAGCCCGGCATGGCTCACGAGCACCCCCTTGGGCGTGCCGGTGGTGCCCGAGGTGAAGATGATGGCCGCCACGCGCGCCGCCAGTTCACCCTGCTCTGCCACGGCCTGGGTCCGCACGACGCTGCGCTGCAGTCCGGGCAGCACCGAGGGTACAGCGCCTGCGTCGCTGCCGTGCTGGCGCGCCGCGCTGGAGACGCCGCTGGTGAAATACACCACGCGGGGATCGGCCTTGGCGTGGAACCCGCTGATTTCTCCGCGCGACATACGTGCGTTGACCCCACACGACCAGGCACCGACCCGGCTGCACGCCAGAATCAACGCCACATGCGCCGGGCAGTTCTCGGCCACGGCCAGCACGCGGTCGCCCGGCTGCACCCCATCGTCCAGCAGTTCCTGTGTCAACTGCGTCACCATCGCGTCCAGGTCAGCCAGCGTCAGCGTTGTCTCAGGCGTGTACAAAAATGCCTGTGTGGGCGCGCTGGCCGCGCGAGCGTCGAAGAGTTGGTGAATCGCGGTGTACGTCATGGCCGTCACTGAACCTCGATGCCCTTGGTCACCGTGGCCCACAGCGCGAGTTCGCGCGCGGCGCGTTCAGCCAGCATCTGAGGTGAACCGGTCCAGAGGTCATAACCCTGTTCAATCAGTTTGTTTTTCAGGTCCTCGCTGGCCAGCGCCTTGCGGGTCGCTTCATTGACACGGGCCACGATGTCAGCGGGCAGCTTGGCGGGGCCATACAGCCCGTACCAGCCACCCACTTCGTAGTCGGCAATTCCGGCCTCGCGCATGGTCGGCACAGTGGGCAACGAAGTGTTGCGCTCGCGCGAGGTCACCGCCACGGCGTGCACCCGCCCCGAGCCGATGTAGTTGCGCGCGCTGCCCACGATGTCGAACATCATGTTGATCTGGCCGCCGATGACGTCCGTCATCGCAGGCGCATTGCCCTTGTAAGGCACATGAACCAGCTGGGTGCCGGTGCGCACCGCAAACAGCTCGCCGCTCAGGTGATTGGAGGCCCCCATGCCGGCCGAGCCATAGGAGACTTTGCCGGGATTCGCCTTGGCGTACGCCACCAGTTCCGGTACCGTCTTGAACGGCTGGGACTTGTTGACCACCAGCACGTTGTAGTAACTCAGAATCGGCGCCACCGGCGTCAGGTCCTTGGCCGGGTCAAATGGCATGGCCTTGAGAATGTGCGGGCTGATGGTGATGGTGGGGCTGGCGGCAAAGAAAAACAGCAAGCCGTTGGGCGCTGCCTTGGCCACCGCATCGCCCCCCATGGCGCCCCCGGCGCCAGGCCGGTTGTCCACGACTACCGTCTGACCCAGTTCGCGGGCCAGGACCGGGGCAAACAGCCGCGCAGTTGCGTCCACCGGGCCCCCGGCGGCGTAACCCACGACCAGCTTGACCACCTGGCCAGCGGTAGGAGGGGTCTGGGCCATGGCCGCCAATGGCGCCATGGCCAGCAATCCGATAACCAGGCTGACCGCGCTGCGGCGACCGATGCGGGGGGATAGGTGTGTCAAATTGCTCATGTCTTGGTCTCCTGTCATGGTTGAAATCGGGGGTGCTGAATGGGATGCGATCGGATGGCGAAAGCCGGGCTTATGAAGGATTTACGTACTTGAAGGTGCCCATTGCCCGGGCCACCAGATCGCCGGCTTCGTCCTCAATGCGCGCTTCACAAAAGCAGATTGAACGGCCACCGCCCACGGTCTGGCCGTGGGCCACCAGCCGGCCCCGTGCTGGCTTGAGAAAACTGGTGGACATGTCGACAGTGACCACCGCCCGCGTGAAGCCGGACTTGGACAGCGCGGCACTCGACATGACGCCATCGAGCATGGTCATGACCACGCCGCCATGCACCGCCTGAAAATTGTTGGTGAGCTCCGGGCGTGCCTGCAGCACCAGGCGGGCCACACCGTCCTGGGCAAACTCACGCTGCAGGTCCAGCAAGCGGTTGAAACTCACCTGCGCGAACAGGGTGGAGGTGTCAACCGGCGCTGCGCTCACGGGTGTATCCATGGGTCATTCTTTTCCTGGTAGGTCAGGCAGCCGCCCAGCGACTGGCCGTGCGCAGCTGGGCCCGGCACTCGGCCACCATGCGCTCGATCAGGTCCGCGCAGGTGGGGATGTCGTCAATCAGGCCAACCACCTGCCCGGCGGCCACCACCCCGCCCTGCGCATCACCCGAGCAGGGCATCGCGTCCGCGCGCGCCGGCCACCAGGTGGCGGATGTCCTCAAAAGCGCATCCGCCGGGACCGCGCTCGGTGGCCACCACCTCCTCGGACACGGCGTTGCGCAACACCCGCGTGGTGTTGTTCAGGGTGCGAAACATCAGACGCGTGTCGCGCTCGGTGGCGGCCAGCAGCGCTTGCTTGATGTTCTCGTGCACCGGGGCTTCCTGGGTGGCAAAAAAGCGCGTGCCCATGTTGATGCCCTCGGCACCGAGCACCAGCGCCGCCGCCATGCCACGGCCGTCGGCGATGCCGCCGGACGCAAGGACCGGAATCTTCAGGGCGCGCGCCGCCAGCGGAATCAGCACCAGGCCGGGCACATCGTCCTCACCCGGATGGCCGGCACACTCGAAGCCGTCGATGCTCACGATATCGACCCCGTTGCGCTCGGCCGAGAGGGCATGGCGCACCGTGGTGCACTTGTGGACAATGGTGATGCCATGGTCCTTCATGCGGGCGATGAAGTCTTTGGGACTGTTGCCCGCCGTCTCCACAATCTTCACCCCGGCCTCAATGATGACCTGCAGGTAGTCGCTGTAGGGAGGCGGCTTGATGCTGGGCAGGATAGTCAGGTTGACGCCAAAAGGCCTGTCAGTCAGGGCGCGCGTACGCTCAATCTCGCGCGCCAGCTCATCGGGCGTGGGCTGGGTCAGCGCCGTCACCATGCCCAGCCCGCCCGCATTGGACACGGCCGACGCCAGCGCGGCCTTGCCGACCCACTGCATGCCGCCCTGCACGATGGGGTAGCGAATACCCAACAGGTCGGTGACGCGGGTTTTCATGGTGGGGGCGCTGATGCTTGCCGCGTTCATTGGCCGAGCTTGATGTTGGCGTCCTTGATGATCTTCGCGTAAACATCCGCATCGGACTTGACGATGTGCGCGAACTCTTCCGGCTTGCCGCCGCCGACCCACAGACCCAGTCCTTCGATGCGGGCGACAACGTCAGGCTGGCGCAGGATGCGGTTGACCTCCTCGTTGTATTTGGTCACGATCGTCGCGGGCGTGTTGGCCGGCAGGAACAGGCCAAACCAGCCAATGGGATCGAACGAGTGGTAGCCCAACTCCTTGAACGTGGGCACATCCGGCAGCGACGGCATGCGCTGGGTGCCGGTAACGGCCAGCGGCTTGAACGACTTGATGTGCGCCCGGGCCGAAGCGCTGTCAATAAAGGCCGCGGTCAATTGACCTCCCACCATGTTGGTAACCAGCGGTGCGGCGCCCTGGAACGGCACATGCACCATGTCCAGGCCACCCTGCTGGTTCAACAGCGAGCCCTGGATGTGCGACGAGGTGCCGGCGCCATAGCTGCCGTAGTTGTATTTGCCGGGATTGGCCTTGACCAGGGCCACAAAGTCCTTGAGGCTGTTGGCCGGCGAGTTCAAGGGCACGGCGAACATGCTGGGGCTCTTGGCCACCTGGGTAATCGGCGCAAAGTCCTTGATCGGGTCGTAGGACAGCGTCATCAGCGTGGGCTGCTGGATGATGGCGGTGATGGCCAGGAGCACAGTGTGCCCATCCGGCGCCGCCTTGGCCACGAAATTGTTACCAATTGTGCCGCCCGCGCCGGGCTTGTTCTCCACCAGCACTGTCGCGCTCCAGGCTTCGCCCAGCTTCTGCGCCATCATGCGCGCCAGGATGTCGGTGGCGCCGCCGGCCGGATAGGGCACGATGAGTTTGATGGGCTGGCTGGAGAACGGTGCTTGCGCCAGCGCGGGGCCGGCGCCCAGGGCCACGGTAGCCGCGGCGGCGGCGAGCAGGCAACGGCGGGAAATCAGCTTCTTC
>JAKFXU010000321.1 GCA_021731215.1 Rhodoferax sp. | reverse complement strand
CCATCCTTGACAATGCCTTCGAGTGCCTTGGCTGCACTGGGGTAAATTTTGTTCACTTGATCATCTCCTTAAAAGCCACAACTATCCTACGATACTACCTAAGCCCATAAGTAGTTTTTCGTAACGTACAAACCCTATGTTTTATTATCCGCACCCCCATGGACATTGACTACCGTCTTGCCTTCGAGCTGGCGCCGGTCGGGCTCGCCCTGTCGCGCAACCGCACCATGGTCGACTGCAATCGCCACCTGTGCGAGATGTTTGGCGCCTCGCGCGAACTGCTGGTCGGTCAGTCGTTTCAGGTGCTGTACCCCAGCGCCATCGAGTTTGAACGCACCGGCTCACGCATTGCCCCGATTCTGAACCGCAATGGCACCTATGCCGATGACCGCATCATGAAGCGCGCCAGCGGCGAGACCTTCTGGTGCCACGTCACCGGCCGCGCCCTCAACCAGAGCGCGCCGCATGAGGCCGGCATCTGGACCTTTCAAGACCTGAGCTCACGCCGCCTGGTCAAGGCCGAGCTGACCGCGCGTGAACGCGAGGTGGCGGCGCTCCTGATGGACGGTCTCACGTCCAAGGAAATCGGCAAGGCGCTGGCCATCAGTCACCGCACGGTGGAGATTTACCGGGCCCGCCTGATGCGCAAATACCAGGCCTCCAACGCGGGCGATCTGGTGCACAAGCTGATGGTCGGCTAAGCAGCCCTAAGACTTTCTGGCATCCTGTAACAACTGCGTCAACTCGGACTCGGACATCAGGTAAAGGCCCTGCGCGCTGGCAAAACTGCGGGCGTTGGGGCTGACCTGGCCCAGATAGATATAGATCGCTTGATCGGCCCCCTGTGCCTCCTTGGCCGCCCCCAATTCGCGCAGCGCCTCGACGCCGTGGTTCGCCGCCTTCCAGCGTTTACAGCTCACCAGCGTCACAAGTCCTCGCTTGACCAGGCTGAAGTCAACCGCTGCGCTGTTGAGCCGGGTCACGGTGTAGCCCTGACGGGCAAACCCCTTTTCAACCAACGCAGAAAAATCGCGCCATGACATTTCGCCGGCCTGCTTGAGCGCCTGGGCCATGCGAGCCGGACTGGGCGCGTGCCACTGCCGCCGCGCTGCCACGATGCCGATGACCAGAAACGGAAATCCGCCCATCACGCCAAAGACCACATAAGGCGCGGGCAGCAAGGCATTCGAAGCCATGACAATGACCAGCACGATCGCGATGCTGACCCACCAGGGCGAGCGCAGCAGAATCGCAAACAACGAGTTTTTCGACATCTTCAGTTTCATAGACCTTGCCTGTTAACCCGCTGCCCGCAGCGGTACTGCAGTGTACGTGTTGCGCGACACCCAATCAGCGCTCATGGCACCGGCAACTTGGCTTAATCCAGCAATCTTTTGCGCTTACACTGAGGCGCCAAGCCGTCACCAGGATGGCTCGGCGCCGGGTCCGCTGGCAGCCGCATCGGACTGGCGCAGGAGAATTGAGTTGATAAAAAACGGAGCAGTCAATGAAACTAAATTCGAACGCAGTTTTTGAACCCCTGCAATTGACCCTGTTGCAGCCAGGTACCGGGTTTTCCAGACCCTATTTTTACTCACCCAATCCGGTTCAAATCACTTCATCGGCCATGGAAGTGATGACCGATCTGCGTTTTGTTCCGGCCGCCACCACCCAAGTCGAGGTCAGTGTGATCGCGGCGACCCAGAAGATGATTGCCCGGGGCGTCAGATTGCTGTTGGTGGTTGACGCCGAGGACGATCTGGTCGGACTGATTACGGCACGCGACCTCGATGGCCGCCGGATCAAAGCGGCCACCGACTCGACCGGCCTGAGTCTGGAAGAGCTCAAGGTGGGCGATATCATGACCAGCGACATCGAGGTCATGGCGCTGCAGGCGGTTCTTCACGCTCATGTTGGCGACATTGTCGAGACCTTGAAGCATTCTGGCAGGCAGCATGCCCTGGTCGTTGACCAGGAACCCTTTACCGACAAGTCCATGATCCGGGGCATCTTCTCGGCCTCCCAGATTGGCCGGCAGCTCGGCATCATTTCCGGGCCGAACGATTTGGAGCAGACCTTTGCCCAAATCGACCAGACCATCGGCCAGCGGCAAGCCGAATAAGGCTCGACCTTGACGCCCAGCCTTAAGGGCGCAGCCTCGGCGCTCAGCCTTGGCCGAACAGGCGCTTGAATGAGCCGCCGATGCGCCGCAGCAGGTTGGCGCCGGCACCCGCCGCCACGCTGGCGGCCGACTGCTGAATCGTCTTGAACATGTGCTCGCGCGCCTCGTCGGCGACGCGCTCAACCGCGTGCCGCTTGGCCGAGCTGGGGCTGGCACGCAATTGCCGGCGCTTGAGTGCCGCCGCCATCAGCGCCTGTTTCAGCGTCACCGCCCGCACCGGCTTGGGGATGAAGCGAAAGATCTGCCCCTGGTTGATCAGCGTGATCACATCCACCGCGTCGGCGGTGGCAGTGTAGACCACCGTCACAATGTCCGGGTGCTCCTGCTTGAGGATCTTGAGCATCGTCGTGGTATCAAAGTTGGCCACCCGGGTGTCCGACAGGATGATGCCGACATTCTGATCATCAAAGGCGGCCACCGCCTCGGCCAGCGTGCTGGCCTGCGTGATCTTGACCTCGGCGCCGACCGCCTCCGAGATCAATTGGCTCATGCTGGGGTCGTCGTCAATCAGCAGGATCGATTCCTCGCCGGTGTCGAGCTCACTGCCCTGCTCGCTGTCCGGTAACGGCGCTTCGCCCGGGTGGCTGCGCGCGATGGTGGCCGCATCGGCGATGATCTTGGGCAGTTCCTTGATGTTCCACGGCTTGTTGACAAAGCGGAACACCTCACCATCATTGACCGAGCGCAGAATGGCTTGCAGGTCGGAATAGCCGGTCAGCAAAATGCGCATCGAGCGCGGCGCTATCTTGCGCGCCTCGCGCAGAAACTCCGAGCCCATCATGCCGGGCATGCGCTGATCGCTGATGATCACGTCAAAGTCCTGCTGGCGCAGCAGCTCCAGCGCTTCCTGGCCGCTGGCCGCGATGGTGACATCGAACTCCTTCTTCAGCAGCCACTGCAGCGAGCGCAGGATGCTGGGCTCGTCGTCGACGCAGAGCACCTTGCCAAGCTTGTCAGACATTGGGTTGGCCTCAATCATGCAGTCAGCGTCACCGGCAGGAACACGGTGAACGTGGAGCCCTTGCCGAGTTCGGTCGAGACCTTGATCTCCCCGCCGTGCTCCTGCACGATGCTGCGCGCAATCGGCAGGCCCAGCCCGGTGCCTTCGGTGGCCGCCTTGGTGGTGTAGTAGTTATCGAAGATGTGGGGCAGCACGTCGGGCGCAATACCGGCTCCGGTGTCGCTGACGTCAACCCGAATCCGATCGCCCTCGACACTGCTGCGCACCGTCACCGTACCCTGCTCCGTCGTAATCGACTGGGCCGCATTGTTGATCAGGTTGAGGAACACCTGGTTGAGCTGCGACGCATGACATTCGATCTTCGGCAGCGAGCCGTATTGCTCGACCACCTCGATGTGGGTCGGAATCACGCTGCGCGCCATGTAGACCACGTTGTGCAGGCCCTTGTTGAGGTCGAACTCCGCGGTCTTGCGGCGGTCCAGGCGGGTAAAGTCGCGCAGGTTCTCCACCAGTTCCTGCATCTGGTCAATGCCGCGCAAGGTGTCGCCCAGCATCTCGACCGGCATCTCCACGTCCAGTTGGTCTTCCTCGATCTGTTCAATCTGGGCGCGCGACTTGGCAATGTTCAAGTTAACGCTGTCGGCATCGGTGCTTTTGACCAGCTTGACCAGCTTGCCAGCCACTTTCAGCGGCGTGCTGTAGCCATTGAGCGCCTCGATCGCCATGCTGACGTTGTTGTGCGAGAACGCCAGCGGGGTGTTGAGCTGGTGCGCCACCCCCGCCACCATTTGGCCCAGCGAGGCCATCTTCTCGGACTGCGCGAGTTGCTGCTGCACGTGCTCGCGATCACTTTCCTGCTGCACCAGAATGCGGTCGGCGCGGCGCACGATCGCGTACAGCGCGGCAAACAGAACGGCCAGCAAGCCCAGCACGATCAACAGCTTGGTCCGACCTGATGCCTCGACCTCCGACTGGTTTTCGGCGGCGACGGCCTCGACCTTGACCTGGTGGTCGTTGGACGCCTTGCGAATCTCTTCCGAGGTGGCCTTGATCTGGTTGAGGAATGGCGTCACGTCCGAGTACACCTCGAATACACCGACGATTTTTTCACTGCCCGGTGCCAGCACCGGCAAGTAGCTGGAGATCAGGTCGCGCTTCTCGACCACCCCCTCGAAGGCGCTGAACTTGTCGCGAAAGGTGAGTTCACTGGTCGGCTTGCCGTCAATGGCGGCCCCCTTCCAGCCGGCGTTGGCGCTCTTGTCCTCGCCGATCTGGGCGGTCTCGGACGAGTACACGGTGATGCCACGCAAATCGAACACCTTGATCTTGAACACGGTGGACTTCTTCATGGAGTCGAACACCTTGGCGTTGAGCGCCGCAAAGTCCTTGAATGCCGCAATCTGTTTGCCGACATCGGTGAAACACGCCTTTTTCTCGGCCGGCGGCTTCAGCTTGCCGTCCTTCGGGTCGGTGACGTCGGCGATGGCATGGCACGGGTCGAACGAGATGGCTTGCGCTCGCGTGACGAAAGGTGCGAAGTCGTGCTGCCACAGCGTATTGGCGAACAGCCGTGTCAGATTGACGTTGCCGGCCTCGTGGATGGAGAGCAGATCGCGCCGGGCCGAAGCGTCCTGCTGCGTCGCGAAGCCGTCCTGGATCTGCTTGAAGAAGGCGTTTTGCTTTTGCTGCACGTCCTGGAAAAACTGCTCCTGGCCGCGCTCGAAGTAGGTCAGTGCCAGCGCCACCACAACAAACAGGCCGAGTGCGGTCAGCGAGAAATAGCGAACCAGTTGGAAGCGTGCGCCCGCCACCTGGGCGACCTGCGCGGCCACACCACCGGCGGGCTTCTTAGAATTTGACATGTTGAATCTCCTGGGGGCGAGTTTATCTTCAAGAGACCCTGCCAGCGCCAAGGTGAAAGATTTTCTTGCTGGAAAAAAGTCAAAATTAACAACTACTGAGCCGTAGGGTGGGCAAAGCGCAGCGTGCCCACCGACACAAAATACAAGGCCATCTTTCAGGATGCGCTACTCGCTTGGCCACTGCCATGTTGGCTGGCACCGTGGGCACGCTGCGCTTTGCCCACCCTACCCGGCTCACCTTGCGCCTCTTGGCTGTTACTCCCTCTCCCTTGGCGGGGAGAGGGCCTTGGCTTGGACCCATCGGTTTGAATTGGACCCACCCTTGACAGGGTGTCGTGTTGACAGACAATTCAGGCCATGAGTCCCGAACTGTCGCAAAAACTGGCCGCTGCGGTGGACCGCATGCCCGCGTTCCCGCAAAGCGTGCAGAAAATCCTGGAGCTCACGCGCGATGTCAACTGCTCGCCCAAGGATCTGGTACAGGTGATTGACAAAGACCCGGTGGTCACGGTCAAGGTGCTGCGGGTCGTCAACTCGGCCTACTACGGCCTGCCCAAGCAGATCACCTCGATCAACCATGCCGTGGTCTATCTGGGTTTCAACACCATCAAGAACCTGGCGCTCAGCATTGCGGCCATCGGCATGCTGCCGGCCGACAACACCGCCGGTTTTGACGGTCAACAGTATCTTCTGCACTCGCTGGCGACCGCCGGCATCGCCAAGCAACTGGCGCTGCGGGTCAATGACGCCGACCCGATGGACTGCTTTATTGCCGGCCTGCTGCACGACTTTGGCAAGGTGGTTTTTGCCCAGTTCATGCCGGCCGAATTTCAAAAAGCGCTGGAGCACAGCCAATGGCACCAAACACCGCTGCATCTGGCCTTGCGCGAGATCATCGGCGTGGACCATGCCGTGGTGGGTGCGATGCTGGTGGAAAAATGGCGCTTTGCGCCCAGCCTGATTGAAACCATTCAGTATCAGTTCGGCGCCGACCTGAAAGACACGGACATGATCGCCTGTGTCTTTGCTGCCAACCAGATCAGCAAAAAATTGAACTTTGGCTTCGGCGGCAATCCCTGCATTGAAGTGTTCCCGCCCACGGTGGTCAAACGCCTGGGCGGTACGATCGACGAAGTCATCGCTTCCTTGGGAGACTTGACGCCGATGTTTGAAGAAGCCAAGATATTCCTGAAAATTTAAGGGCCAGGCATGAAAGTCAGATTTTGGGGTGTGCGCGGTTCGATTGCCTCACCCGGCCCCCATACCGTGCGCTACGGCGGCAACACCACCTGCATCGAGATTCGCACCGACAACAACGAGTTGATCATCCTCGACGCCGGTACCGGCATCTTTCCCCTGTCTCAAACGCTGCTGGCCGAGTTGCCGGTAACGGCCAACGTGTTCATCACCCACTCGCACTGGGACCACATTCAAGGCCTGCCTTTTTTCATCCCCAACTTCATTCCCGGCAACGTCTTGCGCCTGCACGGTGCCTTTGACCCGGTATCGGGCAAAGGGGTGGAGCAGGTCATGTCGGTCCAGTTGCAATACAGCTATTTCCCGGTGCGCGAGGCCGAGATGAAAGCGCGCATTGAATACACCACGCTGGCGCCTGAACAAAGTATCCAGATCGGCTCGGCCACGGTCACCCCCTACCTGCTGAACCATCCGGTCATCAATTTCGGCTACCGGATTGAAGCCCATGGCAAATCGGTATTCTTTACCGGCGACCACGAGCCATCACTCAACATTTATGAGCCGGGTGATGAGGGATATGCCGAGTACCAAACCTTTGTCGATGAAAAAGCGGCCAGCATCCTGCAGGCCATGCGCGGCGTCGATGTGCTGATTGCAGACTGCTCCTACACCGAGCAGGAATACCCGGCCAAAAAGGGTTGGGGCCACGGCACTTTCAACTCCAGCATCCGGTACGCCAAGGAGGCCGGCGCCAGGCTGCTGTTTTGCACCCACCACGAACCGACCCGCAGCGACGACGCGCTCGATGCCATCTTCCGGCAGGTGCTTCTCGATCACCCGCCGCAAACCGGCGGCCCCGCTTACCGTTTGGCCCGCGAGGGCGAGACCTACGAGTTTTAGCTTGACCGACTGGCCCCATGCTGAAAATTGAACCCGGCCCGCGCCACGCCCTGTACAGCGTTGCTGCTACCCGCCGCATCGAACAGGCCGCGCAAGCCGCACTGCCGGCCCACGCCCTGATGGCGCGTGCCGGCCTGGCGGTGGCGCAACTGGCACTGGCCGTTGCGCCGCACGCCCAGCGCATCTGGATCGCGTGCGGCCCCGGCAACAACGGCGGCGACGGCCTGGAAGCCGCCCTGCACCTGCAGCGCTGGGGCAAATTCCCTGTAGTGACCTGGCTCGGCAGCCCTGCGCAGGCGCCGCCGGACGCGGCCGCGTCTTACCAGCGGGCGGTCGATGCAAGTGTCGCTTTTGTTGACCACCCGCCGCCCGACTACGATTTGTGCATCGATGCCCTGCTCGGCCTGGGTGGCGATCAGCGTGCACCGGCAGGCCGCATGGCGAGCTGGATCGAGCTGATCAACGCGGGCCAAGCCCCGGTGCTGGCGGTCGATCTACCGACCGGGCTGCAGGCCGACAGCGGCCACGCCGCGCCGCACTGCGTCAAAGCCCGCCACACCTTGAGCCTGCTCACGCTCAAACCCGGCTTGTTCACCGCGCACGGACGCGACGCCGCCGGCACCGTGTGGCTGGCCGACCTCGATGCCACTGACCAAACATCTGCCAATCAGCAGGTCGTCGCGCCCAGCGCCTGGCTGGCCGGGGCACCCGAAACGGCAGCACGCTTGCATGCCTCGCACAAAGGAAGTTATGGCGATGTGGCGGTGGTGGGCGGCGCGCCCGGCATGACCGGAGCCGCTCTGCTGGCCGCCTCAGGCGCCCTGCACGCGGGCGCCGGCCGGGTCTTTGTCAGCCTGCTCGATGGCGGCAGCCTGAGCGTTGACCCCAGCCAGCCCGAGCTGATGTTCAGACCCGTCAACGCGCTGGACTGCAAGGCCCTGACGGTGGTGTGCGGCTGCGGCGGCGGTGACGCGATTCGCGCCCCGCTGGCCGCCCTGCTGTCCAGCGCGGCCCGCCTGGTGCTCGATGCCGACGCCCTCAATGCCATCGCCCGGGACACGCAGCTTCAGGCCCTGCTCAGCGCCCGCGCCAGGCGCCACGGCGCCACCGTGCTCACCCCGCACCCGCTGGAAGCCGCCCGCCTGCTCGCCAGCACGACCACCCAGGTGCAGCAAGACCGCCTGGCAGCCGCCCAGCAACTGGCGCAGCGCTTTGGCTGCACGGTCGTGCTCAAGGGTTCGGGCACCGTCATCGCAGCCATCGGGCAAACGCCGCTCATCAACCCCACCGGCAACGCCCGCCTGGCCAGCGCCGGCACTGGCGATGTGCTGGCCGGCATGGTCGGCGCCGGCCTGGCTGGTGGCCTCGACGCCTTCGAGGCCGCGTGGCAGGCGGTCTACCGCCATGGCCTGGCGGCCGACCAATGGCCGGCTGGCTCCGCGCTGCTGGCCGGCTCCCTTGCCAGCTATGGTGGTGACGCTTGTTGAACCTGATCCAGGTCTGGAGCAATGGCCCCAAACCGTTTGCTGCGCGAGAAAAAATAGCAGCTCTCCGGCTAAAAACAATTTAGCCCCAAGCCAAGTCATGTTAAAAACAAGTCTGTTGGCAAATTTCAACTAGACCGGTTGACCTTTTTCTGGCGCAGCGCCAAATTTGCCAAGACAATTTTAGTTATTCCACTTTTTTGGAGCCTTCGAATGATCAAGTTTTCCCTCTCCATCGTCAGCGCATCCGTCGTGTTGGCGTTCGCCACGATGGCCCCGGCCCATGCCGCCGTTGACGTCGCAGCGGCTCAGGCGCTGGCCAAAAAGAACGATTGCCTCAAGTGCCACGCCCCTGACAAAACCAAAAAAGGCCCGTCCATGAAAAAGATCGCGGCCAAGTACAAGGGCAAGCCCGATGGACTGGAAAAAGGCATTAAAAACATCACCACCGTACACAAGGTCAAGCTCGAGGACGGCACGGAAGAAGACCACAAAGTGATCGACACCAAGGACCAGGCCGCGATCAAGAATCTGGTCGAATGGTACTTGTCCCACTAACACAACGTAGCGTTACTAAATTGAAAGGACCGTAACAAAAATCATTGAATAGCCCTACACGTTCAAGGCATAATGTTTACACTTTATTTACGTTTGTCAGCTTGAACTAACTAAGCAAGAAAAGGGGTAGCCAAATGATGTTGTTACGGTTTTTAAAGGCGGCGACTGTCGCGTGCGGCATCGCACTGGCAGGCGTTTCAATGGCCCAGGCGGCCACAAACAAAGACCTGTTCCTCAAAGACGACGCCCGCTGCACCGAATGCCATGACGAGGCCGACGCCCCCGAGCTGCTTGCCATCGGCAAGACCCGCCACGGCGTCAAGGCCGACGGCCGCACCCCCACCTGCACCAGTTGCCATGGCAAGAGCGACAAGCACGTCGACTACAAAGGCAAGGACAAACCACCCAAAACCGACACCAGTTTTGGCAAGAAATCCACCACCACGCCCCAGGCCAAGAACGAAGCCTGCCTGAGCTGTCACCAAAAAGATTCCAAACGCTCACACTGGGAGGGTAGCGTCCACCAGACCAGGGACGTGGCTTGCTCTTCATGCCACCTGATTCACGCCGCGGAAGACAAGGTACGCAACAAAAAAACTGAAGCCGAGGTTTGCTACGCCTGCCACAAGGAGCAGCGCGCCCAAGTCAACAAGCCCTCGCGTCACCCCATTCCGGAAGGCAAAGTCGCCTGCTCCGACTGCCACAACGCGCACGGTTCAGCCGGGCCGAGCCTGATGGTGCGAGACAGCGTGGTGGACACCTGCTACACCTGCCACATGGAAAAGCGCGGCCCGTTCGTGCGCAACCACCAGCCGGTGCAGGAAGACTGCTCGATCTGCCACAACTCGCACGGCACCACCAATGCCAATCTGCTCAAAACCCGGGGGCCGTTCCTGTGCCAGCAATGTCATGAGCCAACCACCCATCAAGGCAATGTGGCATCTCTGACCGGCGCCAGTACCAGCGCCAATACAGCGGCACGCGATTGCTTGAACTGCCATACCCAGATCCATGGCACCAACAATCCGGCGAACATTTCCAACGAGCGGACTTTCCGGCGCTGATGAACACAAAGGAGATCAATCATGAACAAGAACAAACATTCGATTTTCCCACTGGCGGCGCTGGCGGCAGCGCTGCTGGCGGCTTACGGACCGGCGTTGGCCCAACAGAGTGATGAAGTCACTCAACTGATCACGCCCGCCAGCACCCTCAGTCTCGGTATCGGCCACCTGTCAAAGGATGCACCCCGTTTTGGCCAGTACAGCGGCGTGCGCGACCAAGGCGCCTATGGCCTGCTGGATCTGGACTTGGTGAAGCGCAACGACGAGACCGGAACCTGGCTCAAGTTCACTGGCCGCAATCTCGGCCTCGACAGCCGCGAGCTGCGCATCAGCCACGAGCGCCAGGGCGACTGGGGCTATTTTTTAGACTACAGCCAGACGCCGCGCTATGAACCGTACACGGTGAGTACCGCCGTAACGGGTATTGGCACGGCGAATTTGGTGATTCCCACTGTATCAACCGTTGGCGTGCCGGTGCAGTTGAAAACCAAGCGCGAAGCGATCGGCCTGGGCTTCAGCAAGCAACTGGGCAACGGTTTTGATGTCAGGGTAACGGCACGCAACGAGGAAAAAGACGGGGCACGCTTATTTGCTCGGGGAACCACCGGCGGCCCTGGCCGGTTTGAGTTTGCACCGGAACCAATCAACTCCAGCACCCGGCAACTGGAAGCGATCGTCAGCTACAACACGGAGCGGCTACAATTGTCAGGCGGGTATTACGGCACCGCCTACAACAACCACAATACGGCACTGACTATAGCGGGCGGCAACGCCGGTCTGTCCAGCTTCACCCCGCTCGGACTGCCACCCGACAACCAGTCACACCAGTTGTCGCTGGCGGGCGGTTACAGCCTCACGCCGACCACGCGCGGCACCTTCAAGGTGGCGTATGCCAGGGCAACTCAAGACGACACCTTTGTCGCAGGTGTACCGCTTGCGCCCGCCATTGCGCCCGGTAGCAATCTCGGTGCGCGCGTCGACACCACGCTGGTGCAAATGGGTCTGACGGCGCGACCGATGCCCAAGCTGTCGCTGCTGGCCAACCTGCGCTACCAGGACAGAGACGACAAGACACCGGTACTGCGCTACTTCACGGGAGCCGCCGCAACCGCGACGTTCAACGGCGACAACGAACCGCGCTCGACGAGGACGAGCGCCGGCAAGTTCGAGGCCAGTTACCAGTTGCCAATGACGTTGCGCCTGACTGGCGGCATCGATTATGAGGAGAAGGAGCGCAACACCTCAGCCATCCGGTCGGTCAGCTTCCGCGACAAGACGCAGGAGACCTCGTATCGCGTCGAGTTGCGCCGTTCCATGGCGGAAACCACCACTGGCGCCATCGCTTACATAAGAAGTGATCGCGATGGCTCGGATTTCCTGACCCTGTC
>JAKFXU010000401.1 GCA_021731215.1 Rhodoferax sp. | reverse complement strand
GGCCATCATGGGCCCCAGTGGCAGCGGCAAAAGCACCCTGGCCAAGTTGCTGCTTGGCTTCTATCAACCCACCGAAGGCAGCATTCGCATCGACGGCATTGATGCCAGAAACCTGAGCGCCAATGAACTGCGCAGCTATTTCGGCGTGGTGCCGCAGGAGACCATTCTGTTCAGCGGCACCATTCTTGCCAACCTGCAGGCCGGCAACCCCGGCGCCGCCATGGCTCAGGTGGTGCGCGCAGCGCGCATGGCCGGCATTCACGAAGTCATCGAGCAGTTGCCCCAGGGCTACCAGACCGAAATTGGCGAGCGTGGCGTGGGCCTTTCCGGCGGACAAAAACAGCGCATGGCGATCGCGCGCGCGTTGCTCAAGCGTCCCAAGGTGCTGATTTTTGACGAAGCCACCAGCGCCCTGGATGGCGAGACCGCCGAGTCGTTTGCCAAAACCATCAACCAGATCAAAGGCAAGGTGACCATGCTTTTCATTACCCATGCCTTGCCCAAGGCCCTCCAATGCGATGAGGTGCTGCACATTGGCAAAAACGGGGTCACGCTGCGCGGTGTGAACACTGGCGCCGCGACAGAGGCGGATGCCGCCAAGGCCGGAGGCCACTGACATGCAGCCGTTCAAACGCAATCACTTGCAGCATGCCTTGGCCGTGAGTACGTGGATGCGGGAGCACAACGCGGTGGGCGGCCAGGATCCGCGCAGCCTTGTCATGGAGGTCACCCAGGGGGAAAAGACGGTGCGGCTGTTGCCGCAGTTCGATGCCGAGACTGAAACTGGGATGGTTTTCGT
This sequence comes from Rhodoferax sp., assembly GCA_021731215.1. Lineage (GTDB taxonomy): Bacteria > Pseudomonadota > Gammaproteobacteria > Burkholderiales > Burkholderiaceae_C > Rhodoferax. The sequence continues at coordinate 11,118 of JAKFXU010000401.1, read as the reverse complement.
CAATCAACTGAGTCCCGGCGTTACGGGCTTTGTGGGTTGGTATCCGTACCCGCCCAAGGGCTGGCCGATTGCTCAGAACAAGATCACTTTCAAAGAGTTTGCCCGCCGAAGCGGTCTGCGTACCCCGGCCTGGTCGCGCAATATGGAGGACGTCAAGGGCGCGGTACTGGTCAAGCGCGAGGTTTCCAGTCTGGGGGCGGGCCAGCGCGGCCCCTTCATGATGGCAAAGCCGCCGGCAGCGCGAGCCGACCTGCGCCTGGCAGCCAACGAATTCTGCGAACAATTCATTACCGGGCAACTGCTCAAAGCCTGGTACTGGTGCGATGAACTGGCCGTGGTGGAAGTGGTGAACATGCCCGCCGTGCAGGGCAATGGCCAAAACACCGTGCGCCAACTGGCTCAGACCCTCGCCAAACGAACCGACCTCGCGCTGCCAGACGAACTCCTGCGCATCCAGGGCGTTGCACCGGACGATGTGTTGCGCCAGGGCCGCAGTCTGATCGTGGACTACCAATACCTGGCGCAATCCAACCCGTCGCTGTACGCCGACTACAACTGCCGCGACCGGATTCGGGGCACGCCCTTTGAAGCGCAGTTGCAGCAAGCCGGGCAGCTTTGCTGGGCCGAAGTGCCCGAGGAAACGCGGGGTATTGGCGCCGCCATGACGCTCGACGGGGTGGTGGACGCAGACGGCAAGGTCTGGTTTCTGGAGGTCAACTGCAACCCCCGCCTTCACCCCGCGTTTTACGCTCCCATGCTCGATGCCATTTTTCTTCAACCTCAACCCAAAAGCCTGCAATGACCAATTCAAACAACCCAAGCGCCACCATGGCGCAACTCGATTCCGCCCGCAAAGAACTCGCCAAACTGCCCCTGCTGGGCCCGGTCATGTGGCTTTATGCCCGCGACCCACAACGCCGGTTCACGTTCGTCTCCGACCTGGACTGGCGCCTGCTGCCCCCGCTCGTGCTGGAGCAATGCAAGCTCTACAACAAACAGGAGGTGCCCTGGGCTTTCTTTTCCTGGGCGAAAGTCAGCGCCGAGGTGGACCAGCGCCTGCAGTCGAGCAACCCGGTCATTGCCCCGCACGAATGGCACAGCGGCGACCTCCCCTGGCTGATCGACGCCGTCATGCCCTTTGGTGAAGACGCCGTTTTGCTGCAAGAAGTAGCCGCCGGTATCTCGGGCGGAAAACCGGTCAAGGTGTGGCTGCCGGCGGCCAACGGCCAGCCGGCATTGCGCACCATCAGCGCATAAACAGCCATGGAAACGCCAGCACAGACACCCCCCATGGCCATCCGCTTTGCCACCCCTGCCGACATACCCGGCCTGACCGAACTGGGCCGGCGCATGCAGGCCATCAGCCGCTTTCGCACGTTTGATTTTGACGAAGCGCGCGTCAAAGCGTCGCTCGCGCTGGCGCTCGGTGAAAAAGCCGAGCGCTACGTCATTCTTGTCGCCACCGACAGCCAGCAACGCAGCGTGGGCGCGCTCATGGCCACGCTGGAGCGCCACATCTTCAGCCAGCAACCGGTGGCCAGCGTGATGATGTTTCTGGTGTTGCCCGAAGCCCGCATGGGCGGCCATGCGGTGCGGCTGTTGAAGGCGCTTGAGCAGTGGTGCAAAAACCGCGGCATCAAGGAAATCAACTTCGGCATCAACAGCGGAGAAGCATTCGCTGCCGTGGGCGGTTTTGCCGAGCGCATGGGGTACCGGATGGTTGGGGCCAACTACGCCAAACACACAGCCTGAAGTGAAGAAGCAATGACCATGAACACAAAACCACTTTTTACCCGCCTGTTGGCGTCCATCAGCCTGGTGCTGGCTTTGGCCAATCAAGTTCAGGCTGGCGAGATCGATCTATCAAAAATTTCGCAACCCTCCGATGGTGAAGGCGTTGTGGTTGCCTCGCTCAGCGTCTCCGCGTCCGAACACATCAACTTCGCCACTTTCAACCTCTTTGAAGGCGACGACGCGCGGAAGATCGATCAGTTCACATTGGGCCGGCCCCTCTTCGGCATCGACGAAACTTTGAGCGCCTCCGACGGGCGCTGGGGCCGCGTGGTCGCCATCAAGCTCAAACCGGGCAAGTACCGGTTTGGCACCGTCTTTGCCGCCACCTTCAACGGCAACCAGGGTGAAATGCGCAACACCAAAGACCTCAAGCGCTACTTCACGGTGGAGCCCAACAAGGCCTTGTACCTGGGCAACCTGGACATCCTGATCGAGCGCGACCCGGTGGTGACTGTTGGCACCGTCATCTCGATACTGCTGTTTGGTGGGGGTACCTACGATGCACCGGGTTCGCCCCATGTGCGCGACATGCTGGAGCAGGACCTGCAGGTCATTCGCCAGACCAACGCCAGCCTGGAGGCGGCGGTGCTGGAAAAGCGGCTCATGCGCGACGAACGCGACGAAGCCATCGAAAAAACCATTGCTGAAGTGAAAGCCCGCGCAGCAGATGGTCAGCCCTGGGCCAAGGCCTTGTGGGCCGAAGCCTCCGTCTTCGGCTACGCCCAAATGCCAGACCTGCGCCACCTGCGCCTGCCGGCCACACTGGCCTTCAATAAGACCACGCTGGACGAATTCATCGCCACCGGCAACCCCGTGCTGCTCAATGTCATGTCGACCTGGGCAATGGCCAAAAGCCCGCAAGGCTTTGTGCGAGCCCCCATTGAGCTGGAACCCCAAACCTTGCAGAAGCTGGCCATGGCCGCTGCCAACCGCTATTCGGTGCCGGGCATCGATCTGTTGACCCGTTTGGACCGCTTCGGGGTGAGCAGCGACCCGGTCTTGAAAGCCACCTGGAAAAACCGGGTCAACCCCGTGCGCCAGCGCTACAGCCTGAACCAGACCCAAACTCTGGAACTCTTGATTGGCAAAGAGGCCGCCCAGAAGTTCTCTGATTCCAAAGCCAAATCCAAACTCCTGGCCATGACGCCCAGTGGACGCAGCTTTGTATTTGAGAGTGAAGGGCAGGAGCCGCTTGAAACCGCGATCAACGGTCTGCTGACGCGATGCGCAGACGCAAGCAAGGAGGCCTGCTGGATCGTGGCCAACGACCTGTACTTTCGGCCCCCGGTTTGCACCGCCTTCATGCAAGCCACGGGCCTGGCCAATACCTACCCTGCCGCCAGCTTGCCCAATGTGACGCCAGAAGCCGTGGCCGGCAAGCCCTGGGCGGCTGCATATCAGGAATGGCAGACGCAAGGCAAGGCGGCCGAAATGCACCCGCGCAGCATGGTTTGGGATGAGGGGCTTGGGCGGGCATTTACGTCGGCTGGCGATTGCCTCAGCGGCTATCGGGCTGCGACTGTCTGCAAAGCAGCAGGCGGGACGCAGTGCAAGGCGGTTGTTCTTGATGACAAGCTTGTCGAATGAACCCAACGCCACACCAAGAGCAACAGATGTTGAACTACCGGCACAAAATGAAAAACCGGTCTCTGGTCGCGACGCTTCACCGCCCCGGCTGCGGCCCTGTTGGCAGGGTTCTCGGGCTTAAAAAATTCAGTCAGTTTCACCAACCTTCAAAAGGAGATTCCCATGTCAATTCCATCCACTGTCAAAACCACCACCACAGCCACCCGCCGTGTCGTTTTGGGCCTGAGCCTGCTGCCCGTGCTCATTCTGGCGGCCTGTGCCACGGCCAAAGGCCCGGCCTTCACCCAGGTGGAAGCCGCGCCTGCGGGCATGGCGCAACTCTATCTGTACCGCAAGCCCGCCCTCTACGCCGTCGGCGCCGCGTACGCCGTGACCAATGTGGAGACCAAGCAGGCGCTGGGCGAGCTCTACAACGCCTCTTACCTGGTACTGCCGCTGAAGGCGGGCAAGCAGGTCATCAGCGTGGCCGAGGGCGGCTTTGCCTCGCCCAAGACTTTTGAAGTGCAGGCCGAGGCCGGCAAGAACTACTTTGTGGAGTACGACTCGTCCAAAGGCCTGCTGCTGGGCTGGGGCATGTTGTCGGGCAGCGCGGCCAAGACGGAGGCACAAGCGCTGGCGGACCTGAAAGAGTTGCGCCGGGCGAATTGAGCGGGGTTCGGGAAGCGGCGCCTTCTCTGATGCGGGCCGCCAATCAAGATTTTTGGAGGAAATTCGCATGAAGTTCTTATGCAATGGATGGCTGCGTTGGGCGTTGCTGCTGCTGGGCTGGCAAACGGCTTGGGCGCAATCGCAGCCCGCTCAGACCTTGGCCGCGCAAGAAAAGCAATGGCAAAGCTGCGAAGGCGGCTACTACACCGGCCCGCGCCAGGGGCGGCGCAACTACAGCAACGACAAATACCTGTGGGTGGTGACGGCTGAATTTGCCAAGCGCTTTTGCATGCCCGAGCACATGGTCAGCAAGGAACTCAAAGGCGCGCAAGCCATTGCGTTTCGCATGGTCGATGGCGGTGACAACGACCGCTGCGGGGTCGATGACGATGGCAAAGCAAATTGCTCAGAAAACAGCAAGGCGCGCTTTGAGATTTACCTGCCTCAAAGCCTCAAGCTGCCAGCGGCCAATCCGGGGGTGAAGTTCTTTGAAGGGGGGCGGACGACCAGTGATTGGCATATCACGCCGAGCACGCCCTTATTAGAAAGCAAACACGTTCTCTATCCCAAAGGCCAATACCAAATACCCGCTGGCCAGATGCCTCGCTACCGAAATGAGTATTCCCACCCCGACCCCGGCCACCGCTTTGCCCTGATCTACGCTCACGAAGGCAAAGGCCGCTGGCCAGTCGCGCCCTTGTGGGAAGTGGGTTTTCGAGGCGACTGGATTCAGGGCATGGACATGCTCATCTTGGAGGAGCAACTGGGGATGGGGTTTGCCGCTGCGCAGAACAACGCCCAGCACAACAAGCTGACTTTGGACGTAGCGCAACCCGTAATCGTGATGCGTGAACGTGCGGACATGCGAGACAGCTGGGAAATGCAATTGCCCCGCGACTTTGCGCATGTTATTTACCTGCCCAAGCCATTTGCGGAGCAAATACGCCAAGCCTCGTTGCGCCGTAGTGGCAACTGGCTGGATTTCGTCAAAACACAACAGCAGCGTTAACCCTCGCACTGTTTCAAACCACAAACCCCTTTCATCGGAGAAATCACCATGGCAACAAATCTGGTACTCGACGCCAAGCTGAATCAAGACAGCTATGCAAACAACAATGCCAGCGGGGGAACCATAGAAAACTGGTCGCGCATCAAAGTGATTGAGTACCGCAACGAAACGGCACCCAACTTCGCCGCCCAACTCTACCAAGGCGCGGACGGCACGTACAAAATTGCCTACCGGGGCACGACCAATCCATTAGGCGCAGGGGACGCCGCCATGAACGCGGGCATCGTCGCTGGACAGTGGACGGCAGAGATGAGCGAGTCAGTGAGGTTTACCTATCAGGCGATCAAACAGATACAAGCTGAGACAGGGTTTTCTTTCGACAAAGCGCGGACACTCTTGGAAGTCACCGGCCACAGCCAGGGCGGCTTCGAGGCCGAGCTGAACGCCAAGTTCTTTGGACTGGGCGGCACTTCCATCGACGGTCCCGGCGCGTCTCCCCTGATCGGCGTGGCCGGATGGAGCGCCATGAAGGACTGGGCGCGTGCGCAAGAGCCTGCTGTGCAGCAGAACTATGACATCGGGGACTTCATGGCGCGGCGCTACACCCTCTTGGTGGGCGGGCTTAACCAGCACGTAGCCGGCGGCGGCATGGTGGTGGACAACGCCACCGCTTCGCTGTTCCTGCAATACGGCTCTCTGTTCACCACACCCCTGGGCGCGGCGGCCTCGCTGGGTGCGCAAGGCTTGTACTTGCACAACATTGACAACATCATCAAGCTTGAAGAACTGCGCCAGCAACTGCCTTGGCTGCAAAAAATTGTCGACGCCAACGACCCCAGCAGCAGCCCGGCCCAAGTAGCCTGGGACATCTCGGGCAAATGGGCGCAGGTGCAAGTGGCCGGTCCTGGCGCGCCGGTAAGCGCTGATGACGTGCAAGCCATCGTCGGGGGTTTTTTGAGTGGTCGCGACGGCCAGACGATTGCCGTGCAGGAACACAACAAAACCGTGCGCATAACGAGTAGCAACGGCGACGTGCTCACACTGTTCTCCGATGGCAGCGGCGTGGGTGTGGTGGGCCATGGCATCGCCACCGTACAGACCGAGTACACCCGGGGTGGCCAAGTCCTGGCCAGTTCGTCCTTTCAGATGGACGACAAGGGCAACACCCTTGTCAGCCGCAACGGCCAAGGGTTTGCCAGCACCTACGTGCTGGACGCTACGGGGCAAATCGCCAAGGCCGATTACAAAGCGTTCGACGCAGCCAACCAGTTGCAATCGCAAACCTTCTTCACGCGCAATGTCGATGGCACTACCACTGCACTCGCCTACGACAACAAAAGCGAACTGCTCTCCACCACCAACCTGCAAACCTTCGACGACGGCAGCGCCCTGTCCAACACCACCTATGCCAATGGCCGTACCGAACTGCTGGCCAGCGACGACAGCGGCGCGCCCAGCAGCCTGCAGGTCACCACGCCGCAAACCGACGGCAGCGTCCAGGAACAGCGCTACGCGTATGTAGACGGCAAACCCGTCCTGCAAAGCAGCGCAAGCATCGACTACTTCTACGACGAAAACGGCCAATCCCGCATCGAAACCGTCACCACCGCCACCGGGACCGTACGCAACACCTACGACACAGATGGCCAGCTCTACAGCAGCACCCCGGTTCAGCAGCCGGCTGTCACGAGCATTACCGACCAGCAAGTCACCTCCGTCCTCAACGACATCGCCGGCCTCGTAGGAGCCATTCAGGGCGGCAAGCCGCTGCCCGTGCTCAGCAGCGGCCTGACCCTGCTCAACACCTTTGACAACCTGGACGGCAACGTCAGCAACAACGTGCCATATCTGGGCACGGCGTCCACCGTGGTCGGTGGCCTTGCCAGCCTCTACAGCTTGTCTAACGCGCTTGAGAATGGGGACGGACTGACAAAGGTGAGCGCCACGCTCAATACGCTCAATTACGTCAACTCAACCCTGCCCAATCTGCTGGGCCAAACCACGCCTTACAGCGCCCCGCTCAACACCTTTTTGAACGGCAGCACAGTCAACATCGGGGGGCAACAGGTGGGAGGGCTCATCAATGGTGCTGCGCCGGGCGTCCTACCAGTCCTCGGCCTTGTCATGAGCATCCGCAGCGGCGATCCCGTTGGCATCGCCACCGGTCTGATAGGCGTCATCAACCCTGCCTTGCTCGCGACCAGCCCGGTGGGCTGGATCATTGCCGCAGTGCAGATTCTCAGCGCGCTGTTGAACGAACCGCCCGAAGCCTGGGGCACTGCCAGGATCGTCTTTGACGCCAACGGGCAGATCAAGCTCGACGCCGTGGGTGAAGGTTTCGGGCCGGACCGTGTGCGCCAGCAATTGCAAGGCACGCTCGATGTGCTCAACAGCATGGTGGCGCAAGCCCAGGCCGGCAGCCCCGGCAACCCGCTGGGCATCGTGCCCCAGCGCATGCCCACCATCACCTGGCGCGAAGCCCGGCAAGACGACAAGGGCTACGCCATCACCGACATCGACCCCCTCACCGGCGAGCAGCGCTACCCCTACCTGCGCTGGGACGACGCCGGTGTGCCCTTCTCCAGCCAGCCCGCTGTGTGGCAGCCCGACCCGAGCGACCCCTACATCCGCGCCAGCTTCAACCAGCATCTGGCCGAATCCGCCCTGGCGCGCGAGGCCATTGCCGCCAAGTGGGAAGTGGACAGCGCGCGCATCCAGCAAGACCTGGGCGACCCCAATGCCGGTTTGTCCGAGGCCGAGCGCGCCGCCAGGATGGGTTTGGGTGCCAGCTACGACCCGGTGACCAAGAAGCCGCTGGGCCAGTTCCGTGCGGCTGCCCTCGATTTGGACGGCGACGGCCGGATTTCCACCGCAGGCAAAGACGCTGGCGGCAACGATGTGGCGTTTGACTGGGATGACAGTGGCTACCTCAAGCAGGTGGCCTGGGTGCAGCCCAACGATGGCTTCCTGTTCCTGGACCGCAACCTTAATGGGGTGGTGGACAGCGGCAAGGAGTTGTTCAGCAACAGCCGGGTGAGCGACGACTACAAAGGCGTGCGCAGCCTGGACTGGGTCGATGCCAACCGCGACGGCAAGATCAGCAGCATCGACCCGGTGTTCAAGGAGCTCAAGGTCTGGCGGGACGTCAATGGCGACGGCGACAACGTCACCGGATTGGCCGATGGCAGCGTCACGCTGGACCCCGGCGAGCTGCAAAGCCTCACCGACCTGGGCATCACGGAGCTGGACTACGTGAATGGCCGTTTCAGCAAAAACGGGGCGTATTTTTCTCTCAAGAGTCAGGAACTGGACGCCGACCCGGACGGCACGCGCGTCAACGCAGTGCAAAACGGCATCGTCGTCAATTACAGCAATGGCGAGCAGCAGTTCGTCGTTACCAGAATCACCAGTCTGTTGGGCGGGGACGATCAAATTGACGGCCTGTTTGAGGATGGCGATCCTGAAGGGAAGGCGCGCACAACGCCGCAGGAAATTGCCATACCGGTGAGCCTGCTGCTGGCCAACGACGCGGCTGACACCGCCACCGTCGCCACGTTGACCATCACGGGCGTGCTGAGCGCTTCGCATGGCACGGTGCGCCTGGGTGAGCTCGCCGGCCAGCCCATGGTGTTTTTCACCCCGGAGACCAACTACAACAGCACGCTCGGGCCCGATGCCAGCTTCGCATACGTGGTGCGCGATAGCAGCGGCGCCACCAAAACGGTTCAGGTCACGGTGCCGCTGGCAGCGGTCAACGATGTGCCTGTTGTTTCAGTGCAGCTCGATCAGAAGAGTATTTTTGGCTACGGTGTTTTGGTCCGCAGTGAAACGGTGACCACTGGCGGGGCCGAGGACAGTGTGAGCAATACCTATTTCACCGCAGAAATTGGAAAAGGGCTACCGATCGAGGTTCCGTATTTGACGGTCATGGGGCGCCCACAGATCGGGATTCACACCGAATTTATCTACGCTGGTGAGGACTCAACAACCGTCACTACTCCAATTTATGGGGACTTGGTCGATACCCTGATTCCACAGGAGTACATCCAATCCAACTACGGCAACGGTGCTGCACTTGTTGGGCAGTACCAAATAGCTGCCAACGCCGCCACGGTTCTGCACGGTATCCCGATCGAAGAAAAGACTTGGAACGATGGCTATATTTCGGCTGTCGATCCAGATGGACCGGCGCAGTTCAGCTACGAGGTCGTTGCGCAAGGCGTTTACGGAAACGTAGAGATGGTTGATCCGTTGACGGGCCGGTTCGAATACACAGGTCGCAGATATGTAGGGCAGGACGAATTCGGAACGCTTCAAAACGGAAACACCAACTCCGACAAAGCCAGCCGCGATGAAGAAGTGTTCAACGACGTCTTCACGGTGCGAGCAAGCGATGGGAGTGGTGGATACATCGACCAGAACGTGACGGTGCCGCATTTCGGGCCACGTCCGAATCCAGCCATAGAAAGTGGCGGCGGCAAGAAACCGATCGCCATTGACCTGGACGGTGACGGGTTCGAGTTCATCAACGTCAACGACTCCAACATTTTCCTGGATGTCAACGGCGATGGCTGGCGCCGCCGCACCGCCTGGGTTGGGCCTGACGATGGCTTGCTGGCCTTTGACGAAAACGGCAATGGTCTGATCGACAGCGGTCTGGAAGTATCTTTCGCCCGCTTCAAAAGCGGCGCCCAGACCGACCTCGAAGGTTTGCGCGCTTTCGACACCAACAACGACGGTGTGTTCACCGCTGCCGACGCCAAGTGGGCACAGTTCGGTGTCTGGCAGGACGCCAACAGCAATGGCGTGACCGATGCGGGTGAATTCAAGAGCCTCACGGCGATGGGCATCAACGGGATCGGCCTGACGAGCGACGGCCAGTTCCGCGTGATCAATGACCAGACCGTGCATGGGGTGGGCAATATCACCAAGACCGATGGCAGCACATTGGCCATGGCCGATGTGACGCTGCAGTACAGCAACGAGGTGCGGACCAGCGACAGCAATGGTGAGGCGCGGCTGGCGACGTTGGTGCAATACCAAAAGGGTGAATCGTTCACCGGTACCACCGACAAGGACCTGGTGTTCGGGACGGCAGGATCCGACAACATCGCCATGGGAGACGGTGACGACGCGATCGTTGACGATGGCGGTGATGACGTGATTGACGCCGGCGCCGGGGATGACCTGGTGTTCTCCGGCATCGGAAACGACGTGGTGCTGGCCGGCGCGGGCAACGACACGGTCTTTACCGGCGCGGGCAACGACGTCGTCTTCGGCGATGACGCGACCGGCAGCGGCGACGATCTCATCATGCTGGGTGGCGGCAATGACGTTGCCTTTGGCGGCGCCGGCAACGACTTTATCGGAGGCGGATCGGGCAACGACATCATCAGTGGCGATCAGGGCAACGACAAGCTGTTTGGTGAAGACGGTTGGGATGCCTTGCTGGGCGGGGAGGGCGATGACGAGCTCTGGGGCATGGAAGGCAATGACTACCTGGAGGGCGGTGCAGGCAACGACTTGCTGGCCGGCGGTGCCGGCGACGATGTCATGCAAGGGGGTGGCGGCGATGACGTCTATGAAGTCGACAGCGTGGCCGATACCGTGGATGAAACCATTGGCGGCAGCATTGAAGGTGCGCCGGGTACGGGCGATGCCGGTGGCGCGGACACGGTCAGGGCTTCCATTGACTACCACCTGGGTGCTTTGCTGGAGAACCTGACCCTGACTGGGGCGGCCAACCTGACCGGCACCGGCAACACCGGCGACAACCTGCTGGTTGGCAACGCGGGGAACAACGTGTTGTACGGATTGGCCGGTAACGATTGGCTGGACGGCGCTCAAGGCGCCGACACGCTGGTTGGGGGCCTTGGCGACGACACTTATGTGATCGACAATGCAGGCGACTTGGTGGTCGAGGCCGCGGGCGAAGGCAAGGACACGGTGCGCAGCCGAATCTCCACCACGCTCGGCGCCAACGTCGAAAACCTGACGCTCATTGGCATCAATGCGATCAATGGCAGCGGCAACGAACTGGACAACACCCTGGTGGGCAATGCCGCTGCGAACACCCTTGA
>JAKFXU010000398.1 GCA_021731215.1 Rhodoferax sp. | reverse complement strand
GCCCAATGCTTTTTGCGCTTCGGCCAGCTTGGCTTCTACAGTTCTTGTGAATTCTGCATTGCTGCCAGCCGCAATGGTCTGAACATGCTGAAAATAGGCTGCAGATTTCTCGGCCAGCGGCTTAAAAGCATCAGCTTGCAAAGCCAGCAGCTCTTGCGCATCTTTGGCGCCCAGAAACGCCTGAATATGGCTGAATGACTCCCCCAGCGCCGCCTTGGAGGCCGCCAGGTTGAGCTCGACCAGTTTTTCGACTCCGGCAAATGCCTGGGTGCTCAGGCCTTCGAAGGCCTGCAAATTGGCTTGGTTGGCGGCGATGAATTGTTCTGCGGTGGGGTTCATTGGAATTTCCTTGGTTACTTGGACGAATCGGGTGAGAGCGCCATAAACACCCTGGTCGGGCTATTTATGTTGCAGTGCAGCAAAACGTTGATTCTAGCGCAAGCCAAAGATGTTGCAAGGATTTATGCTGCATTGCAGCAATTATTAGGGGTGCTGGTCTAGGAACCGTCACGGTCCGGGCAGCACACCCGCCAGCTCCAGCTGCATCACAATCATGTTGACCAGGGTGGCGACCGACGGGCGGCCGGTCTCTATGATGAAATGCGCTGTTTCCCGGTAGAGCGGATCGCGCAGGGCGTGCAGGTCACGCAGGCGGGTTAGGGGGTCAGCCACCTGCAGCAAAGGCCGGTTGACATCGTGGCGCAGGCGGCGAAACAGCTCGTCGGGCGAGGAATTCAGGTACACCACCTGACCGCGTTCGCGCAGGTGCTGGCGGTTGGCGGCGCGCAAGACCGCGCCGCCACCGGTCGACAACACACATTTTGGGTTCTGCGTGAGCTGGTCGATGACGGACTCTTCAACCTCGCGAAAGCGCTCCTCGCCCTCGCGCTCGAAGTACTCCCGGATCGAGCAGCCGAGTCGCTGCTCGATCACATGGTCGGAATCAAAGAACGGAAGCTGCAGCCGCCGGGCCAGTTGGCGCCCGACGCTGGATTTACCGGAACCGGGCAGGCCTACAAGAACAATCAAAATCCAACAACGGTCGCGATGGAACTTGGGGCGGTAACAGTCACATCCACCCTGACAGTCGAACAATCAGCCGCCCCGTCCAGGTTGATCTCATGATTTCCTCCATTTGCGGAGTTACGAACGACATTTGGGCTCACAGAGGTAACCTTACACGTTGCGCCCGACGTCACCACGGCAGCCGCGACCGTCGTTCCCGTGGGCATTGAATTACCATTCAAGTCGGTGACACGCACCGTAAAGCCAGACAAGGTTCGGGCTGTGATCAACACCACGTTGGCCTCCCCGGTCGCCACTGCGATGATGATTTGTTGACGAACCCTGATGCTGTCGCTCCACGTTCCGTCACAGGAACCAACAACCGAGGGATATGAGTAGACAATACTGGCACACGCCGCAGTACCGGTTGCCCCCCCTGGGTAGGTTTGCTCAGTCGTGGCGTCGTAAATGTCATTCTCGTTGTCATCCCGATACAACGTTCCCACATCATAAAAAGATTCACTGCTTTGCCAGATGTTGTCGCCGTTCAAGTCGATGAAGCTTTCCTCACCGTCCATGTAAGCGAGAACGGCGACACGGCCGTTGGTGGGCCGCAGCCCCTGGCTTGTATAGAGCACATTGCATCTGGATAACGAGTCAATCACGCAGGAGCCCTGTACCAAACCATACCCAGTCACAAAATTCACGACGGCACCTGCCGGAACCGGATTGCCTTGCCGGTCCGCCACCCGCATGGTCAAAGTGGTCTGAACACCGTCGACTTTAAAGCCCTCAATGCTCAATTTGGTGGCACTCAAAGAGGCCGCGTTCTGAGTTGCCCTTCCAGAGGTGACGGCAATGCCAGAGGAGGAAGCCTGAACGGCGGAATTGCTCACCAAAGCCGCCGTCACAACAACTGGTGTTGGCAAACCTCCCGAAGAAACCGTAACGGAAGCAAAACCACTGCCGTCGGTGGTCACTGTTTGTGCAGTTGTTGTAGCCGATCCTCCAACGGAAAAGGTCACGCCGGAACTGATAGTCGATGGGCTAAGCGAAATGTTGACCCCTTGCCCTGACATCCCGGACCCGGAACCATCCAGCACCTGGAACTTGAGAGTCGACTGCTTCAGGCCACTGGCAGCAGCAGAAGTAACCATCAGTGGCACTGTCGCCAAGCTGAAGATGACATTGGCAGGCTGGGCGGCCGCAACACTGACCGAGGTCGTGACGGGTGTGGCACCCGTCGCTTGCGCCGTCAACACAACAGTTCCGGAGCATGTAACTGCGGACTGATAGGTTGTGCTAGCAAGGCCCGCGCTGTTGGTCGATGCGCTGAGGGGGCTGAAGGACCCGCAGCTAGCAGAGAAATTAACGGTAACCACCGAACTTCCAGCCAAAACACCATTAACGCGTCCTTCCACTGTTACCGCAGCCGATTGAAGGGCGCTGATCGAGTTCGGCATCGCCGCCATGTTGGTCAACGACACATTGGCGGCTGAAGTTTGGTAGTCCAAATCGGCAGAAACCGCCACACCATCCACGGTAGCCGATACGATCAAATTACCGGCGTTGCCTGTCAAGCTCACGGGGCTGATTTGCACTTTGGCGACACCACTGGCATCCGTTAACACTGAAGCTTGCGCCAAGGTAGCAACTGTCGAAGCCGTCGCAAAGGTAACCAGCTTGTTCGCAACTGCACCGCCGACAGCATTTTTTACAAGCGCTTTGACATAAAACAGCGCACCGCTACCGATGGCGTTGGACGTCACGGCGACACCTGTTGCGTCCACGATGGTCAGCGTGATCGTCGGCGCACTCGTTATTGTTGTTGTGGTAGAGCTACCGGTACTGCCGCTTCCGCCAGTAACACCACTTACCGACCCGGCACTCCCTCCACCTCCGCCACAAGCAGTAAGCGCCACGGCGACCACCAGACCCAACGCGTATTTAATAAAACTCATACCCACCATCCCATTCTTCATTGTTAATAGTTAACGCGCCGTCCCGCCTTCGACAATAATTATTGCTGCAGTGGGTGCAAGCAGTTATCCCTTGGTTCAAAAACTCAAGCCGTTCAACGCGTGCCAATCCGGTCGCCGATGATCCTTGGCGTCACGAACACCAGCAGTTCTTTCTTCTTCTCGAGTCGCGCTCGGTTCTTGAACAAATTACCCACCACCGGCAAATCGCCAAAGAACGGCACCTTGGCTTCGTCATTGGTCTCTTCAAGTTCAAAGATGCCGCCGATCACGACCGTGCCGCCGTTGTCCACCAGCACTTGCGTCACCACATTTTTCTGATTGATGGCGGGCCCCGCATTCGCCGCATTCTCGCCGCGCGTGTCCTTGCTGACGTCCAGGTCCATGATGATGGTGCCCTCGGGCGTAATCTGGGGCGTGACCTCAAGTCTGAGGTTGGCATCCTTGAATGTTATCTTGCAGCCGTCCTTGTCACACACTTGATAAGGGATTTGCTCGCCCTGCTTGATGGATGCCTTCTTGCCATCCGCAGTGACCACGCGTGGACTCGATACCAGGCGCCCCTTGCTGTCGGCTTCCAACGCTGAAATTTCAAGATTCAGGAAGCGGTTGGCCATGGCGTTGAAAATGGACACGCCGAAAGTAGCTGGCGTCCCGCCAAAGGGTTGGATTGCGGGTAAATTAACAAAACTACCGCTGGTGTTGACCGATCCACCGCCGCCGCTGCTGGCCACGGCATCGGAGTAACTTTGGCCGAAGGCAATTCGATTATTGCCAGACAGTTGATAGCCGCCGTCGCCGCCTTTTTGGGCGCGCTGATCGGTGCCGCCAAACTTGACGCCGAGTGATTTCCCGAAGTTGTCGCTGGCCTCGACGATTCTGACCTCGATCATCACCTGGCGCACCGCCACGTCAAGCTTCTGCAGAAGCAGTTGAACCTGCTCCAGCCGGGACGACACATCGGTCACGAACAGTTGATTGGTGCGCGCGTCGGCGGTGGCACTGCCACGCGCGCTCAAGGTACGGCCCGAGCTCTTCTCGCCGCCGCCGGCGCCGGTCAATTGGGCCGCGATGTCAGACGCCTTGGCATAGTTCATCTGGAACGATTGGGTGCGCACCGGCTCCAGCGTAAGAACTGCCGCCTTGGACTCCAGTTCGAGTTTTTCCTTGGCCAGAATTTCGTCCTTGGGCGCGATCCAGATCACGTTGTCGGTCTTGCGCATGCCCAGGCCCTTGGCCTGCAAAATAATGTCGAGCGCCTGGTCCCACGGCACGTCCTGCAAGCGCAGGGTCACCGCGCCGGTAACGGAATCCGAGGTGACGATGTTGAAATTGGTGAAGTCGGCAATCACCTGCAACAGCGAGCGCACCTCGATGTTCTGGAAGTTGAGCGATAGTTTTTGTCCGGTGTAGCCCGGCCCCTGAGTCAGTTTGGACGGATCGACGCGCAAGGGCTTGATTTCAACCACAAACTGTTCGTCGCTTTGATAGGCACTGTGCACCCATTGACCCTTGGGCTCGATCACCAAGCGCACGCGATCACCGGCCTGGAACGCCGCCACGCTTTGCACCGGGGTGCCGAAATCACTCACGTCCAGACGCCGGCGCATACCTTCAGGCAAAGTGGATTTCATGAACTCGACCACTAAAGTTTGCCCTTGCTGGCGAATATCGACGCCGACCTGGTTATTGGGCAGGGACACCACGATACGGCCGGCACCCTCGTCACCCCGGCGAAAATCGAGGTCTTTCAGCGGCAGGGTGTCGCGGCTGCGGCTTTCGGCAAAAACGGGGGCCGCCGTGGCTGCCGGGGCGGCGAGCGCCACGGCGTCGAGCACCACCAGCAACGATTTGCCCTGCAACTGGGCCTTGTAAGGGGCTGGCTGTTTCAGGTTGAGGACGACGCGGGTCCGGTCGCCCGCCTGCACCACGCTGACTGACTTCAGATTGCCCTGGTTGATCTCGATGGTAGAGCGCCCCATGGCGTTTGAAACGCCGGGAAAATCAAGCGCGATTCTGGCTGGCGACTGAATTGAAAACCCGCTCGGAATGGCCGTCAGCGGCTGCGTCAAGTCGATTTTTACAACCTCGACGCCGCCTTGAATCGACCCCGACACCGCCTCAATCGCGCTCTGCGCCTGGGCGGCAACAGTGCCCGCCAGCAATGCCAGGGCGAGAAAGATTCGTGCCCCTATTCGTTTCAACATCCAATGGTTCTGACAGTTCATTTCGGCCTCTCTTGCAACTGCAAGGTAGCAGTGCGTTCAATCCATTCACCCACCGCGTCTTGCACAATTTCACGCAGCGTGACATCGGCCTCGCTGATTTTGGTCACGCGCCCAAAGTTTTGTCCAAGATAGCTGCCGGGGCGCACCTGGTACAACAAGTTGTCGACCTTGACCAGCGCCACCGGCTGGCCGGCCCTGACCATGCTGCCCACCATCACCATGGCATCGAGCGGAAAAGACTCCAGCGCCTCTTTGCGGCGCGCCAGCTCGGGCGCGATCAACGCACCGCTGGCAGCGGCCTGGCTCGACTCCTTCTTCAGGGCCTGCGTCAGCTTTTGATTGCTGAAGGGCTCGATCACGGTGGCCTGCGCGTAGTTTTCCGGTTTGAATTGTTTGGGCTCGGAAATGGGCGCGACCTTGGGCCTGGTCTGGCGCTTTTGCTCGGCCATCCATTGCCGCAATTCATCTTCCCCGGAAGCACCGCAGCCGGCCAGCGTCACAAGCAGGCCCAGTAGAACCAGTGTGCGCACAGGCATCATTTCTTGGCCCCTTGCGGTGCTGCGGCCTTGCGCTGCGCCGCCACTTCGGTGGCATCCAGATAGCGGAAGGTTTTGGCCGTGGCATCCATCGCCAATGTGCCCTCCTTGGCCGGCAGAATGGTCAGGTTGTTGAGCGTCACGATGCGCGACAGATTGGCAATGTCGGAAGCAAAAGCACCGATGTCGTGGTAGCGCCCGGTGACGCGCACGGCAATCGGCAACTCGGCATAGTAGTCCTTGACCGCCACTTGCCCGGGCCGGAACAGGTCGAACTGCAGACTGCGGCCCAAACCAGCCTGGTTGATATCGGACAGCAGGGCGTCCATCTCGGCTTTGCTGGGCAATTGTTTCTCCAGTTGCGTGACATACTGCTGCACCTGCTCACGCTGTTTCTTGAGGGCGTCGAGATTGACCGCCTTGCCCAGCTTGACCTTGTACTCTTCGCGCAGTTTCACCTCCTTGGCCTGCTCCGCCTCCAGCTCGTCGGCCGAGGTGTTGAGCCAGAGAAACCACAAGCCGACCACGACCAGAACGGTGATGGCGACAAACAGCGCATAACGCGGAAATACCGGCCAGTTGGACGGGTCCTTGGGATCGAGGTTGCGAAATTGTCCGAGCACTTTTTCCTGCAATGCCGGAAAGTCGAACTTCAATGAGGATTGGCTTGCCATGATGCCTGGCTCCTATGGTTTGACAGGAGTTGCGGCGGCGGCACTGGCAGCGGTACTGGCGGCGGCGCGCATTTTTTCAGCTTCGCTGGCGCGCATCAAGCGCACACGGATCGTGAAATTGGCAACGCGGCGCTGGTCCCGCGGCGACAGGGCGACCGAGCCGGCCACAATTTCAACCAGTTCCGGCCGGGCAAACCAGGGCGAATTGTTGGCCAGATTACGCAACAGCTCCGACACCCGCTCGTTGGACTGGGCCACCCCTTGCAGCGTCACGTTTTGGTTAAGCTCGCGCAAGCTGGCGATATAAACGCCATCGGGCAGTTGCTTGACCAGCTCGGTCAGCAGATGGACGGGCAAATTGCGGTCGGCCTGCAGGTCTTCCACCGCCTGCTGGCGCGCTCGCAGCGCCGTGATCTCCGCCTCCAGGCCGGCAATGTCCTTGATTTGCTCATCAAAGCGCTTGATCTCGGTCTGCAACAACTGGTTCTTGTCTTGTTGCCCTGAAATTTGGGCCTGGTACCAAAGAAAAACGATGACAGCCAGAACACCGCCGACCAGAGCGGCCGCCCCCAGGTTGACATTGAATAGATCGCGGCGCAGTTTGCGCGCCGCCTCGCGGTGCGGGAGCAGATTGATCAGAATCACTGCATGAACCTCCGCAAAGCCAGTCCGCAGGCGGTGAGATAGGACGGCGCCTCCCGTGTCATTTTCTTCAAGCGCACCTCCTCCCCCATTTCCATGCCTTCAAACGGATTGACCAGGTTGCAGGCAAACGTGGTGTGCCGCGTGACGGCTGCCGTCAAACCAGGCAAGGCCGCCGACCCGCCGGCCAGCATCACATAGTCGACTTTGTTGTGCGGCGTGCTGGTAAAGAAAAATTGCAGGGCGCGGGCAATTTCCTGCACCATGCTTTCGACAAACGGGCGCAGCACGCTGGCGGCATAGTCGTCGGGCAGTTCGCCGCTGCGCTTCTTGCTTTCCGCCTCTTCCAGGGAAAAGCCATACTGGCGCACAATCAGCTGCGTCAACTGGGCGCCACCAAAGGCCTGATCGCGGTCGTACAGGACTTCATTGTTGCGAATGACTTGCATGCTGGTGGTCAGGGCGCCGACTTCAAACAGGGCCACCACACTGCCAACGCCCTGGTTGGGCAGGCGCTCAATCAGGCGACCGGTTGCCAGGCGTGAGGCATAGGATTCGACATCCACAATCACGGGCTTCAGACCAACCGCCTCGGCCAAGCCTTGAACATCCTGAACCTTTTCCTTGCGCGATGCGGCTATCAGGACTTCGACATCTCCGGCAGAAGCGGCACTTGGCCCCACAATGCAAAAATCCAGACTGACCTCATCGAGCGGAAACGGGATGTACTGGTTGGCCTCGGTCTCGACCTGCAGCTCGAGCTCCTGGTCGGACAGGCCGCCCGGAAGAATGATTTTTTTGGTGATGACCGCTGACGGCGGCAAGGCCATGGCCACGTTTTTGGTTTTGGTGCCGCTTTTCTTCACCAGCCGGCGCACAGCGTCGGCCACCTCGTCGAACTTTTCGATGTTGCCGTCGGTGATCCAGCCACGCTCAAGCGGCACAATCGCACAATGCTCAAGCACCAGGCGGCCAGTCTTGTCATGACCCAACTCGACCAGTTTGACACTGGAAGAGCTGATGTCCAAACCCAGCATGGGTGCAGTTTGATGGTTAAACAAGGATCCCAAAGAGATCAAAACTATCCCCTGAAACAGGCCAATCAGAGACTGGCGAAACTTAAGACTTCACTTCAATGCTATCAGCAAGCGCGTTGTCCGGCAAAGGTTTTATCAAATTATCGATGTTGCGAGCGTTGCCAAAAGTAGACGTTCTGGCATGGCACGCTCGCCACATCAGTCCCCTGATTGAGCACCGGCAGCCGAGCCGCAACAATAGCGGATACTACCGCGCTATTGTTGCGAGAACCGCATTTTTATAATGGCGCCTCGTTTCCACCAAGTTATTTATGCCCTCCAAACCACCGCATCCTGAATCCAGCCAGCCCTCCAGCGCCCAGCCCCGCGTCAGCGCAATGATCTGGCTGCTGCGCATTGCGCTCTGGGGCGGCGCTCTGGCGCTGGCCGGGTTGGCGTCGATTCTGATGATTCTCGCCATTGCGCTGGCGGTGGCGTTCCCGAACCTGCCCGACATTTCCGCCCTGTCTGATTACCGCCCCAAATTGCCCCTGCGCGTGTTCTCGGCCGAAGGCGACCTGATTGGCGAGTTTGGCGAGGAGCGACGCCACCTGACACCGATCGCGCAGGTCCCCAAGATCATGATTGACGCCGTGCTGGCGATCGAGGACGCCCGCTTCTTTCAACATGGCGGGGTGGACTACAAAGGTGTTCTGCGCGCCGCGCTGGCCAACCTGGGTCGCATCAAGAGCCAGGGCGCGTCCACCATCACGATGCAGGTGGCGCGCAACGTCTATCTGTCGTCAGAAAAAACCTATACCCGCAAGATCTACGAAATTCTGCTGACCTTCAAGCTCGAGCACATGCTGACCAAGGACCAGATTCTTGAGATCTACATGAATCAAATTTATCTGGGCAACCGCGCCTACGGCTTCGCCGCCGCTTCCGAGGCGTATTTTGGCAAGCCTTTGAGCGAAATCTCGCTGGCAGAGGCCGCCATGCTGGCCGGCTTGCCCAAGGCGCCCTCCGCCTACAACCCGATCAGCAATCCCAAGCGCGCCCGCTCGCGCCAACTGCACATTATTGAGCGCATGGAGGAAAACGGTTTCATCACGCCAACGCAGGCAGCGGCGGCGAAACAGGAAGTGCTCAAGATCAAGTCCAACTCGGACAACACCAAAATTCACGCCGAATACGTGGCTGAAACAGTGCGCCAGTTAATGTATGCACAGTACGGCGACGAGACCTACACCCGTGGCCTGAACGTGTACACCACGCTGCGCGGCGCCGACCAGGAGGCCGCTTACAAGGCCCTGCGGCAGGGCATCATGGACTTCGAACGGCGCCAGGTTTACCGTGGCCCCGAGTCCTTCGTCACCCTGCCGACCAGGGCGCAGGAGCTTGAGGACGCCGTCGACGAGGCGCTGGACGATCACCCGGACAACGGCGATGTGATGTCGGCCCTGGTGCTGGAGGCGGATGCCAAGAAAATCAAGGCCCTGCGCCAGAATGGAGAAACGGTTGAAATTACCGGCGAGGGTCTGCGGCCAGCGCAATCGGGCTTATCGGACAAAGCGCCGCCCAACATCAAAATTCGGCGCGGTGCCGTGATCCGGGTGACCAAGACGCCCAAAAACACCTGGGAGATCACGCAATTGCCTGAAGTTGAGGGCGCCTTCGTGGCGCTCGACCCGCGCGACGGCTCGATCAAGGCGCTGGTGGGTGGCTTTGATTTCGCCAAGAACAAGTTCAACCACGTGACGCAGGCCTGGCGTCAACCGGGCTCGAGCTTCAAGCCCTTTATTTATTCCGCCGCCCTTGAAAAAGGCTTTACGCCGGCCACTGTCATCAATGACAGCCCGCTCTTTTTTAGCGCCGGCGTGACCGGTGGACAGCCGTGGGAGCCGAAAAACTACGACGGTAAATTTGACGGCCCGATGTCCCTGCGCCAGGGGCTGGCCAAGTCCAAGAACATGATCTCGGTGCGGGTGCTGCAGGCGGTGGGGCCCCAGAACGCGCAGGACTGGATCACGCGCTTTGGCTTCGACCGGGATAAACATCCGGCCTATCTGACCTTGGCACTGGGTGCCGGCGCGGTCACGCCAATGCAGATGGTCAGCGCCTACTCGGTCTTCGCCAACGGCGGCTACCGCGTCAACCCCTGGCTGATCAGCAAGGTCACTGAGCAAAAAGGCAAGCTGCTGGTGGAAACAAAACCCCCGGTGCTGGACGAATCGGTGCGCGCCATCGATGCGCGCAACGCCTTCATGATGCAAAGTCTGCTGCAGGAGGTCACCCGCTCTGGTACCGCAGCCCGGGCGCAGGCCACCCTCAAACGCCCCGATTTATACGGCAAAACCGGCACCACCAACGACTCCATGGACGCCTGGTTCGCCGGCTATCAGCCGACCCTGACGGCGGTCACCTGGATCGGCTACGACACGCCACGCAAACTCGGCGACCGCGAAACCGGGGGCGGTTTGAGCCTGCCGGTCTGGATCCGGTTCATGGATCACGCCCTCAAGAACATACCCGTGATGGAACCCAGCGTTCCCCCGGGCGTGGTTCAATTGGCGGGCGAGTGGTTTTATGAGGAGTTCGCCCAGGGTGCCGGCATCAGAAGTTTGGGACTGGATGCCAACTCAGAGGGTGCTGGCGTGCTGCAACTCCCGCCAGCCGAAGAAAAGAAGAGGATTCTTGACCTGTTCAGGAACTGATCAGGGCGCGAACACCAGCGGGCAACCCGCCTGCGCGCTGGCATGGCGCGACAAACCGGCATAAAACTCGCCCTGGCCCTTGCTATCGAGCCACTGGACGCCATCAAACTTGTAGTGATAGCCGCCCGCCTTGGCCGCCAGCCAGATTTCATGCAGGGGTTTTTGCAGGTTGATAACAATCTGACTCTGGTTTGAGAACACCAGCGTGACCATGCCGCCGACGCGCTGGTTGTCGATATCGGCGCGGTTCTCGTCGTTGATGCGGTCGCAACTCGCCTCGACGCTCTGGAGCAGAATTTCCGCGCGGTCCATGAATTCAGTGTCGGTCATTACAATTTCACCATGTTGCTTTCTTCCAGAATTCTAGTCATTGCGATTGCCCTTGGCATCAGTGCGGTGAGCCTGTCGGCCTGTGGTCAGCGCGGGCCGCTGTATTTGCCGACCGAACCGGCCGCCGCCAACCGTGCCACCTTGCCGCAAACACTGCTACCCCCAAGTTTGCGCCGTGCCGACCCGCCTGCGCCACAAACAACGCCGGCCCCTGCCAGTCCTGCCGCCTCGGCAGCCACCGCCGCCCCTCAATGACCTGCCAAAATCTTCCCGGCCAACCCCAGCTTGCCTACCGGGGCAATCAACTTTTCCTGGAACAGGTCTGCTTGAATGATCTGGCCAGAGAACATGGCACGCCGCTATTTGTGTACTCCCAAGGCGCCATGCTGTCAGCGCTGGCCGCCTATCAGCGTGGCTTTGCCGGGCGCCAGGTGCAAATCTGTTACGCCATGAAAGCCAACCCGGCGCTGGGCGTGATTCAGGTTTTTGCGCAGGCCGGCTGCGGCTTTGACATTGTCTCGGGCGGCGATATGGACCGGGTGCTGGCCGCCGGTGGAGCGGCCGACCAGATCATCTTCTCCGGCGTCGGCAAGACGCGCTCCGAGATGCAGCGCGCGCTGCAAGCCGGTATTGGCTGCTTCAATGTCGAGAGCGAGGCTGAACTGGAAGTCTTGAACCAAGTCGCCCTGGCCATGGGCCTGCGTGCACCGGTCAGCATTCGCGTCAACCCCAACGTCGACCCGCAAACCCATCCCTACATTTCCACCGGCCTCAAAGGCAGCAAGTTTGGCATCGCCCACGAACGCGTGCTGCCGACCTACCAGCACGCAGCGAAGCTGGCGGGCATTCAGGTACTCGGC
>JAKFXU010000399.1 GCA_021731215.1 Rhodoferax sp. | reverse complement strand
GAAAAGGGCAGCAAACAAGCTGGGGAGGACACAGAGAGGTGCTCATGAGGCGTGATCACCTGTTCCTTTGGTTCCTTGCCGACCCGGCTGCGCCACGCTACGTTGGAGAGCTGAGGCTGGTCGATGCCGGCAAGGGTGTCTCCCTGCAGTATGGCGCCGATTGGCTGGCCAGCGGTTTCCCGCTCAGCGAGGACCTGTTGCTCGTTGACATTGAACACTTGCCGCGTTGGAAGGGCATGGCTGTCGGTGCCGTGGATGATGCCCGGCCGGACCGCTGGGGCGAGCGCGTCATCCAATACATTGACAAGCCTGCTCGGTTGACGCTTGCCAAGTTGGCCGACATCAAGGTAGCCGAGACGCAGGTGGTGCCGCTCGCTGGCGAACATGCGCATTCATTGCATTTCTGCCGGCACGGCACTGCGCGCAGAGACCGTCGCCGGGCAGGAGCCGGTACCGGGAGGTAATGATGGCGCCGGTATACGCACGGTTCGATGCCACGATTTACCCGCTGTCGATCCGGCATCACCGGCAACTCCCATTTGATTTTCAGTCGCTGTGGCCACAACCGCCCGCCAGATAAAGAAATTCGGCCAGGATTTAATTGGAGTCTGACCCCGATTACCCGCCTGGTTGACACCCCTGCACCAGAAAGACGTCCCCCTGTGTTTCATCTCCGTGGGCACGCTGCGCTTTGCCCACCCTTCTGCTGGCATCAGCCGCTCAGGGGCTGGGGCTTATTTTGATGTCGAGCTAAACGGATCAAACACGCGCACGCCGGTAGGCTCAAAATGTTTGACGTTGCGGGTCACAATGGTTAAGTTGTGGCACAGAGCGGTAGCTGCGATGAGGTTATCGATACCTTGATTGCCCGTTTGTACACACAGGCGACCCCACAGTTTGGCAATCGCCGGCGTCACAGGCAAGATGCAGTGGGCAAATCGCAGCTCCATCAACACCAGCCACTGTTCCAGCTCGGCTGCAAACTCAGGGTTTTGACTGCGTTGCCTTTCAATGCCGGCCTCAATTTCACCGATCGACAAGGCGCTTAAAAAAGTAGCCTCTTCAGTTTGTTTTTTCAAATACGCCACCACGCCGGCGTTGGGCCTGGCCTTCCCCAGCTCCGACAGAACCACCGTGTCGAGCAAAATCATGAGAAATCTATGGCACGTGGTTGCAAGTCAAGGTTTGCGCCTTCAGCGGCGTCACTGACGCTCGCCTCTGACCTTGTTTTAACCGGCATTTTTGGCATAGCCAGCAAATGCTCGACAAAGCTCGCTGGTTTATCGGCCCTGCTTGCTGCGCTGCGCTGCAAGGCCTCGAAATCCAGCTCCGACAGCACCACCACCGCCTGCTTGCCCCGGCGCGTGACATGTTGCGGCACGCCGCGCATGGCCTTGTCCACCAGGGCGCTAAATTGCGACTTGGCGTCTTGCAGGCGCCAGGCAGGCATGGCCGCTTGAGAGGGTGTGGTTTGCATTGGTAATGACTAGTTTATTAGACTAGTTTCATTCTACCTGTATGCGGAGAAATGCAGGCCGACAGGCGGGTTCTGATGGCGCCTCGGTTTGCGGGCTTGATGGGTCGGGTCTCAAGGGGTGGCGGCTGTAGTGGCAATACAAATGGCGTCAACTGCGCTGACCCTATGGCACATTGACCGGCTCGATCAATCAACAGCCTGTTTGACACCCCTGCACCCGAAAGACGTCCCCCTGTGTTTCGTGTCCGTGGGCACGCTGCGCTTTGCCCACCCTACAGGGCTGCACCTAGCGAAGCGTCGGAAACGGAACTGGTCCAATTTCGGGATGTTCAGTCACGAATTCGCCCCATGCCGTTCGCGCCACGTCGCAACGCTCCCGAGGAAACAGCAGGCACCAGCGCGTCAGTGATTCCTGCGCGGCATTGGGCTGCCCATTGAGGGCTGCGGCCTTCGCGTACTTGAAAAGTGCCGACTCAATGGGATAGCGGTTGGCCGTCAGGCGCAGACGCTCCAGTTCATCCACCTCCATGCCGGCGCGTGGCTCAATGCGCAGGTTCACTAGCGCGGATTGCAGTCCGCGCAAGACGTAGATGTCTGGGGCTGGGGGTGCTGGCCGAATGCCGTGCCAGGCCATGCGCATGCGGTAGGCCTGCAAATCAAGCTCAATGCGGCGGTAATCAACCCACATCAAGGCTAGCGCCCCAGCCAACGCCACAACGCCGAGCGCGGCGGCGGCGCGCGGCACCCGAAGCAGGATGGGCAGCGCTGAATCGGCGTTGAGCGTGCCCATCATCAGTGCGGCCGGCACCAGGAAGAACGCCTTGCAATGAGGCAGTTCCAGCATCGAATGCAAGATGAATGTGCTCAGGGCCAATAGCAGCAGCATCTGCGCGGCAGTTGTGGCGCGTCGCAGTTGCCACCAGAACCAAGCGCCAAGCAAGGCGGCGAAACCCAGGCCCAGCGGCACACCATTCCAAACCATCAGGTCGAGCACGAGGTTGTGGGCGTGCTGCACCCCTGTTTTCAGATCCGCGTAGTTCGGCAACTCGCCGAGTTGCACCATTCGGCCTTGATTCCAACCGTAACCGAACCACGGTCGGTGTCGAATACCGTCGATCATCATGGCCCAGATTTCGGGTCGCTGGCCAACGGACAACTGCGCATCAAGACTTAGCGCTTCGCCCCCGTCGACCAGGTGTGTTGCTGCTGGCCAGCCCAACACCAGCAGCGCAAACCAAAGCCCCAAGCCAATAAAAACGGTTCGATACTTTGTACTTCCGAGCGCCCTTGGTGCAAGCACGGCCACGGTCAGCAGCAGGCCGACCGCCAGCCAGCCAGTGCGCGACTGGGTGCTCGCCACACCCACCAGCAGGAACGCGGCGGCAAGCACGCTGACCACGCCGCCGATGCGCCGATGCGAGTGCGCCCACCACAGACCAATGAGACCCCACACCAGCAAACTCGACAGTTCATTGGTCTGCCCCACGTTGGCCACCGTGCGAACACCGCCCGGGATTGCTGCCAACAGCGGCCCCCAGTCGAGATGCAGCCACTGCGCCAGCGCGAGCGCCGTGGACGCCAAGGCAGCAATAAGCAACCCGGCGAAGAGGGCATCGGGCAGCCGACCTGGTGCGTATTCTTCCGAACGTCGGGCCACTGCCACAGCTAAAGCCAACCCGACCAGGTAGAGGCTGACCACCGGCGCCTCGGTCGGGAACAGGAACAGCCCGCCCACCGCTTGCAGCAGTGGCACCAAGGCGGCCAGCGCAAGGCCAAGGGACAGCGCGTCCAGCGCCAGCCGGCCGCGAGCTACTGCGAGCACCCAAAGCGCAAACGGCAGCGCCACCAGACCGGCAGCGACCTCGCTGTACAGCGTCGGCCACGGCTCCGTGTGCACCGGTATCAGCCAGGGCGCACTCAGGCCCATGGCCAACAGGACCCAGCCGAGGCCGGCCGGCTCGTTCTTCGCCAGCTTCATAAATTGGGCCTGGAAATGCGACGCCGTGAACACCTGGCGACAGGGCGTGCCGCACCGCGTGCCAAGGCTTGCGCCAAAAGTCTGCTCAAGCGTGACGCCATAAACAAACAAAGCGGCCCGCAGGCCGCTTTGAAGATGAAACCAGATCGCAAACCTACATGCTCAACGGCATTCGGCCGGCAGGTACTTAGCCGCAATTCCGGATGTGCATCGCCACGTCAGTTGACCGGTACCGGTGCCAACTGGGCTCGGCGTCAGGACGACGTCGCCCGTGGCGTTGGGGACAGTCGAGGTAACCGTGACAATACCCGAACCATCGGTAATCACGATCCCGGACACATACTTGGTCGCACCGGGGAATGTATATCCGCTGTTCGATGCGGTGACCGATGTCAGGCCGCCGACTGACGATGTCGTTTCAGCCACCGCCAGTTTGGCCGGCGAAGCCATGACGAGCACTTCAGACACCTTGGCACGGGTGGTGTAATCCTGATAAGCCGGCAAGGCCACCGCCGCCAGAATACCAATGATCGCAACCACGATCATCAGTTCGATCAGGGTAAAACCCTTTTGCATAGAACGTTTCATGACTAGCTCCTTAAGTTAACAACAAAAACCAGTTACGGGACACTGGCTTGTAGCAGATTCCGTGCCAGGCGCCTTTTCACTCGAATTGACCGGTTTTTCCATCACTTTTCCGGGCCTAAGGTAAAAAGGGGTTGATTCTTGTCACCCCAGGCCCCTGAAGTGACATTTTTGTCAGCCCAATTCGTCACTCACTTGATTCCTGTAGGGCCGCTTCGGTTTCTTTTCTGCCCACGTCCTGCTCTGCGTTTAATGTCTTGTTGGGGGCCACTGCCTGGCAGCGTGCAGTACACGTAGCACTCGCACCAGGTCACCGGCAAGGTCGTAAATCAGAATGTAGTTTCGATGTGCGACAAGCTCGCGCGTGCCTTGCAGTCGGCCAGGCCGACCAAGACCCGGATGATCCACCAAGCGGGCTGCTTTCTCGGATAGCAGCTCATCGAGATCGAGCGCCGCGCTCGGGTTGTCGGCTGCGATGTACTCGCGAATTGCTTTTCGGTCTTCTCGCGCCGGCCGCGTCCAAACCAATTTCACGAACTAGCGCCGGCCATCTTGCGCCGTGTATCTGCGCGCCAGGCTACTGCTTCCGCTTCGACCTCTTCGGCTGAAACCACATCGCCGGCATTGGCCGCGTCAAGGCCGATTTGCACCTCACGCCGGAACCAGTCGTCATGCTCTGTGGCCTCTTGCTGTTGCTTCACGAAGTCACGCATGAAGTCGCGCAAGAGCTGCGCGCCGGTACGGTCGCGGGACTTCGCGGCCGTGGAAAACTCGGCTTTCAACCCTTCATCGACCCGGAAGGTAAAGGTTGCTTCGCCCATGGTTTCGCCCTCATGTGTTACAAGATTAGTGCAGTGTAGCACCGTGGCCAATGAAAATCGACTCAAACAAGCAACGTTCTTGTCGTCGAGGTCGAGGTCGATGAGGCCTTACGTCACCGTCGCTTCAAGCGAAAACGAGTCGCAGAAGCCCGAACCTCTCCCATGTGGCCGTGACCTGGAAGTTTTAATCGTCACCAGACCTGCTTGCGCCAACTGGTCTACATCACGTTTGACGGCACTGCGATCACGATGCAGCCGTCCGGCAATGACGGTGATGGAGCCCGGCTCATCTTTCACACTTCGGAACACGTCCAGGCGACTGCATTGAGCCACGCCGCAACCCAAATACCACTTGAATATATATGCTCGGGCTTGCGTGTTTGCAATGTGTAATAGTTTGGATACAATGCAAGCGTGTACAGCGTGATCGAAACTGAAGAATTCAGCGAATGGCTCGCAGGCCTGAAAGACCGGGCGACTCGAATGCGGCTCAGCCGCAGACTGGATAAAGCCCGGCGGGATGTTGTGGGTGACATCAAGCCCGTGGGCGACGGCGTGTTTGAGATGCGCGAATTCTTTGGCCCTGGCTGGCGCATGTACTACATGACGCAATCTGCTGCCATCGTCCTTATGCTGGGCGGGGGCGACAAGTCCAGCCAGGTGCAAGACATTCAACGCGCCATGCAACTGGCAAAGGAGCTGTGATGAGCAAGATAAAAACCCGACCCTTCGATGTGGCGAATTACCTTAAAGATGAAGAGGATGTGACCGAATACATGCGCCAGGTGCTCGAAGATAGCGACCCTGCGGAACTGGGAGCGGCGCTGGGGGCCATCGCCCGCGCTCGAGGTATGTCTGATCTTGCGCGTGACACCGGCCTGTCACGCGAGGGCCTGTACAAAAGCCTGTCGGGTGAACGCGCGCCCAGCACGGAGACGCTGTTCAAGGTGCTCAAGGCGCTGGGCTTCAAGTTGACCATTGCGCCCATTGCCCCTGTGTAGTCAAAGAGGTCAATATACAGGACACCCACTTACTGAGACAACGAGCGGTCCAGGGTCAGGTCTCCCATTTCCCGGACGGAAATGTTGCGGCAATCGGGGTTAGATTCCAATTAAATCCCCTTATGGTCTGGCGCGTGCGGCCAGCGGTGATTGGCCAATATTTGGCATGATCGTGCTATTATTTGGTCATGTCGATCGCTTCTTCAATTTTTTCCGATAGTCAGTCTCGGGTTTATCCGTGGCTGTTTGGGCAGCCTGAGCGCAGTTACCATCTGAGTGAGTTGCGGCGCCTCACTGGCCTGGGCAGTGCTTCTTTGCAGCGAGAACTCAATCGTTTGGCCAAAGCGAAGCTGGTGCATTCAGAAAGGCTTGGCAGCTTGCGCTGCTTCCGGGCAAACGCGCAAAGCCCTGTTTTTGATGAATTGGTGGCGCTGACTCGCAAGACGCTTGGCACGGTGCCCCTGTTGCGCGATGCATTGATGCCTTTGGCGCCCAATTTGCAAGCGGCCTGGATTTATGGTTCGGTGGCTAAACAGACAGACACAGCGCAAAGCGATATCGATGTGATGCTGGTTGGACGCGATCTCTTGCTGGGCGACGTGCTGGAGCGGCTTGTGCCGGTAGAGGCGCAGTTGGGCAGAAAAATCAATCCCAACGTCTTTACGCTACAGGAGTTCGAGCAACGTAGGGGCGAGCCTGATTCGTTCGTCAATCGAGTCTTGTCGCAGCCTATTCTTGCGTTAATTGGAGATGCCCATGAGCCTGCCCGAGTTGGATAACCTCGTTCGTATCGGTCAGTTGAAGCCCGAAC
Source organism: Rhodoferax sp. (assembly GCA_021731215.1). Lineage (GTDB taxonomy): Bacteria > Pseudomonadota > Gammaproteobacteria > Burkholderiales > Burkholderiaceae_C > Rhodoferax. The sequence goes on along the minus strand of JAKFXU010000399.1, from coordinate 5,320 downwards.
CACGCAATGAGCTTGAGGTCAAACGGATGCTCGATTTGGCCCGGTCTCGTCTGGCTGATGCCCACCCACACGGTGGGTTGGCCAGCAAATCGCTGGCGGGTGTTGGATACAGCGCATCAAAAAAGAAATCTGGCCGAGTACGAGGGTTATCTGGAGGTTGAGGAATCCACCATCAAGGAGTTGTGCACATTGGTGCCCAGTCTTATCGCTGATGTGCAAGCGTTGATGGAGCAGTAAAGGCAAGTGAAGTCATCGTCCGCCTGCGCGTGCCGCAGGGGTGCCGGGAATATAGGGGACACCCACTTATCGCGAGACCAAAGAAGGCGTCATAGGCAATGTAAATCCGTACAGGACACCCACTTACTGAGACAACGAGCGGTCCAGGGTCAGGTCTCCAGCCAGACTGGGACACGCTCATCTTGAACGGATGCGGGTCTGCAGGTGGTTAAGCCGCCAACCGTGCGCGCAACCATTGTGGAAAGGCATGCCACGGCAGCGCGAGGTGGCCGTTGGGTAGCGGCCTTTCTGTCTCGGTACGGCAAACCAGGATGCCTTGTGGGCAAGCCTCTTCGCCAGCGATGGCGATGAACCGGTTGATGGGGGCCAGGTGGCCGGCGCCTGGTGTGGCTGTCAACTTGATCTCTACGGGCTGCAACTTGCCGTTGATGACGATCAGCAAATCCACTTCAAGGCCGTCATGCGAACGCCAGAAGTAAAGGTCTGGCTTGCGTCCCAGTGCCATGAATGCCTTGACTGCCTCTGTCACCACCCAGCCCTCCAGCAGCGCGCCGCCCATTGGGCCAGCCAGCGCTGCGCCGGGGTCTGGCTGGCGGGTTAGCAAATTGACAAGGGCCGAGTCGAAAAAGTAAAGCTTTGGCGTTTTGACTACGCGCTTGCCATAGTTGCGAAACCACGGAGGTAAAAAATGGGCAATGTAAGAGGCTTCAAGCACGCCGCCCCAGGATTTGACGGTGGGCTGCGTGATGCCCAATTCACGCGACAGGTCGGCTGCATGAAACTCTTGGCCGTGCCGGGCGGCGGCCAAATTAAGAAACTGGTTAAACACCCGCAAGTCCGGGATGTTGCGTATCTGGCGCACATCGCGCTCGATATAAGTGGCCACGTAGCTGCGCAGCCACATATCGCGCCGCTCGGGGTACATCGCCACCACAGGGTAGCCGCCGTTCCACAAAACATCGTCGAGCGTGGGCCGCAGGTATTCCAGGTGCGAGAAGGGTGGCAGTTCAAGCACAGCCACACGGCCAGCCAGTGACTCGCTGACATCACGCATCAAGCCAAACTGCTGTGAACCCGTCAATAGCCAGCGGCCGCAACGGCTTGGGTCTTGATCAATGCGCAGTTTCAGTTGCGACAGCAGTTGGGGTACATACTGAATCTCGTCCAGAATAACCGGCTGGTTGACAAATCTGCCCAAAAAACCAGCAGGGTCAACCGATGCAAATTCCCGTTCAAGGGTGTCGTCAAAACTGACGTAGTTAACCTGCGCCTGCGCCTCGTGTTTAAGAAAAGTGGTTTTGCCCGACTGGCGCGGGCCAGTGATCAGAACGGCTGGAAAGCCCGACAGGGCTTGCTGCAAGACGGGGGCGAGTTGGCGAGGTTGGTACATGCCATCCAATAATAAAGTTAGATTTTAATTATGTCAAGTAAAACAGAGTTGGCCAGGCCGCACCGTGGGGCGCAACGCTTGAGTTGACGGGATGTTCAGCGAGGATATAAATGCGGGTGAAACCATGACAGGTGGCTCCGCTTAAATCCTGAATGCCTCAACTTTGAGGCCCATTTACAGGCCCGTCGGTTGGAGGCATGGCGTCATTGACTATCGCTGATTTACCAGATGTCCGCTGACAAACTTATGCAGCAGACTTGCTGCAAATGTCTGATAGGGAATGCCCTCCTCAAGGGCACGGGCCTGCAGGCTCTTCAAATCTTTGGACGAAATTCGGATGTTCAGGCGCTGGTCTTTTTTGAAAGTTGCTTCAGCCACCGCGCGATGGGCCTTGATCTGCTGCGCCATTGCGCTGACTGGTTTGAGCGCACCAGCCTCCCACGCCTTTAGTATCTCCAGTTCATCATCATCGTAGATCGGTTTTGCTTTCATGATTTACTCCTGTATTGCCTGGTCGCCTTGCGGTTTCTAGGATGATGGTTTTCAGAAAAATTTCCGCCTCGGATTCCATGAACCAAACTTCACGCCGAAGTTGGCGCACCAGCTTGAGGTCGGTCAGACCCATCATGATTTTCTCCATGCCGTCCATCTTCAGGGTGCGCATGCCGCCTTCCACTGAAGCAGCGAAAATCTCGGCCACCCTGGCTGCCAGCGGTGCATGAGGATCAAACCATTCTCTGGCGGAACCAAGTCGCCAACTGCTGCGCGTCCAACGCACTACTCGCCACGTTTTCCATTGTGCGGATGGCGTCAATTTCAGAAAATTGCAAGCGCACGCCGTTGTCCGCCAAAAACACGCGCGCCACGACCCAAGCTGTGCGCTTATTGCCATCGATGAATCCGTGATTGCGTGCCAGCCCATACGCATAGGCGGCGGCAAGTTGAGCCGCATCCGGCGGCGGATTGCCGTAGGCATGCAACTGTTCAGGGCGAGCCAGGGCCGATTCCACCGCATTCTGATCGCGCACACCATCAAGCCCGCCATGACGGGCCAACTGGATTTCATGCACCGCGTAAACCAGGTCGGCTCTAACCCAGCGCCAAGTCGTCATTTAGCCAAGGCCCGCAGAATTTCTCGGTCATCGTGCATGATCTGCTCAGCCAAGGCCATCTGCCGCTGGAAATCGGGGTTGTAGGGCGTAATGCGCAAAGCGCCATCGGGTGCTTCCGTCAAATAAAGGGTATCGCCTTTTTGCACGCCCAGCCTTGCCTTGGCTTCCTTGTTCAAGATAAAGCCCTCTGACGCGCCGACGGTGGTCACTTTGAATGTGAGCATTTTTGCCTCCTATATAATCTTCATTATATAATTTCAGAGTGAATCCGGGTGGATATGTGCAGGTATCGGCAGCTCTGATGCTTGGGTTGACCGATCCAATTTGCGCCACTCTTTGACACGCGACTGCATCGGATGTGACTGCCCGATCGAGGTCGATGGTCCTTACATCACCATCGCTTCAAGGCGAAAACGGGTTGCAGCAGCCCGAACCTCTTTCATGTGGCCGTGGCCTGGAAGAATTTTGGTTTCAATCGTTACCAGACCCGCTTGCGCCAACTGGTCTACATCACGTTTGACGGCACTGCGGTCACGGTGCAAGCGTCCGGCAATGACGGTGATGGAGCCCGGCGCTTCTTTCATACTTAAGATGCGGCAAATACGCATGAGCCATCCCAGTGGCCCACTGCGGATAGTGGCGCCATATCGTCTTTGTCACCTCACTTGATGCACACCTGGCGCACCATCTTGAGGTCGGTCAGGCCCATCATGACTTTCTCCATGCCGTCCATCTTCAGGGTGCGCATGCCGCCTTCCACCGCCGCGGCAAAAATTTCGGCCACGCGGGCGCGCTCCTGGATCAGGCGCTTGATGTGGTCGGTGGCGATCAGCAGCTCGTGCAGGCCCAGCCGGCCTTTGTAGCCGGTCTTGCTGCATTTGTCGCAGCCGACGTGGCGGTACAGGCGCAACTCGCCGTTCTGGCCGTAGGTCTGGTGCCAGCCCTCGATCAATTTTTGGGTTTCGCCGGCATAGTCGGCGACCCAGGCCGCCGAGTGTCTGAGCTCATCCGAATATTCGGCGGCGAACAGGCGCAATTCTTCGGCGTCGGGCACATAGGACTCCTTGCAGGCGCACAGCTTTTTGGCCAGGCGCTGGGCCAGAATGCCTAAGAGTGCATCGGCGAAGTTGAACGGGTCCATGCCCATGTCGAGCAGGCGCGTGATGGACTCGGGCGCCGAGTTGGTGTGCAGGGTGGAGAACACCAGGTGGCCGGTGAGCGAGGCTTCCACGCCCATGGCCACGGTTTCCTTGTCGCGCGACTCGCCGACCATGATGATGTCGGGGTCGGCGCGCAGAAAGGCGCGCATGATGAGGGCGAAATCAATGCCGGCCTTGCGGTTGATCTGGACCTGGCGCAGCCCTTTTTGCGTGATTTCCACCGGGTCTTCGGCGGTCCAGATTTTGGTGTCGGGCGTGTTGAGGTGCTTGAGGATGGAGTGCAGGGTGGTGGTCTTGCCGGAGCCGGTCGGGCCGCAGACATAGAACAGGCCATAGGGCTTCTCGATGGTCTTGATGACGCGCTCGATGTTGTGCGGCGTCAGGCCCAGTTGGTCCAGCGGAATCGGTTCACCGGCGGTCAGAATCCGCATCACCACGTCTTCCACGCCGCCGGCCGACGGAATGGTGGCGACGCGCAGCTCGATGTCGAGCGGGCCGTATTTCTTGAACTTGATCTTGCCGTCCTGCGGCTTGCGCCGCTCGGAGATGTCGAGGTCGCACATGATCTTCAGGCGCGTCACCATGGCCTGGCGGAAGTGCGCCGGCACCTCGACATAGGGCATCAGGGTGCCGTCGATGCGAAAGCGGATGCCGGTCTTGAGCTTGCCCGGCATCGGCTCGATGTGAATGTCGGACGCCTTCTGGTGGTAGGCGTCAATAATGACCTTGTTGACGAACTTGACCAACTCGTTGTCGGCCGCCGCCGACTCCAGCGAATTGTCATTGCTGCCGTCCTCCAGGGGCGCCTCATCCATGTCGGCCAGCAACTCGTCAATCGAGCCGCCCTCCACCTCGGCGCCGAAGATCTGCCCCAGCGTGGCCTGAAACTCGCTCAGCGTGGTCACCCGGTAGGCAAACCGGCTGATGCGCGGGAACACCTGCGGCACCACGCGCGCGCCGCGCACCGCCTCCGGGTCCAGGCACATGATGACCAGGCCCTCGGGCGACTCCTCCAGCGGAATCCAGCCCTGCACTTGCACAAATTCACGCTTGAGCGCGCCGTGCAGCAACTCCGAACGGATGCGCCCCGGATTGAATGGCTCGTAGGGCACGCGGAAGAATTTGGCCAGCGAGGGGCCGATCTGGGCCGGTAGCACCTTGAATTTCGCCATCAGGACCTGCTCCACCGGCAGGCCCTCCAGCCGCGCCTGCGGCCAGCACTGCTCGAGCTGCTCGGCGCTGATGACGCCGTCGGCCACCAGGCCATCAAATTTGGTGACCCGACGCCGCGCGCCGATTTCGGCTTTTTGCTGGCGCTGGCGAATCGCCGCGGCCAGCACCTTGCACAGTTGCGCCACGCCCTCGATTTCAAGCTCGCCAAAAGTTTGGTCGCTCTTGTTGTTGATGACCTGCAGCACACC
>JAKFXU010000035.1 GCA_021731215.1 Rhodoferax sp. | reverse complement strand
AGCGACCGCAGATCACCCCCTCCACGCCCTCGTCTTCCACCGCGCACAGCGCGCGGATGTCGTCGAGGTTGGACAAGCCCCCCGATGCGATGACGGGGATGGACAGCGCCTGCGCCAGCTTGACCGTGGCCTCGATGTTGATGCCCGAGAGCATGCCGTCGCGGCCGATGTCGGTGTAGATGATGCCTTCGACGCCGTAGTCCTCGAACTTCTTGCCCAGGTCCACCACCTCGTGGCCGGTGAGCTTGCTCCAGCCGTCGGTGGCGACCTTGCCGTCCTTGGCGTCCAGGCCCACGATGATGTGGCCGCCGAACGCGGTGCAGGCGTCCTGCAGGAAGCCGGGGTTCTTCACCGCGGCGGTGCCGATGATCACGTAACGCAGGCCGGCGTCGAGGTAACGCTCGATGGTGTCGAGGTCGCGGATGCCGCCGCCGAGCTGCACGTCCACCTCGGAGCCCACCTCTTTCAGGATGGCGCGGATGGCCTGCTCGTTTTTCGGCTTGCCGGCGAACGCTCCGTTGAGGTCCACCAGGTGCACGCGGCGCGCGCCCTTGTCGACCCAACTGCGCGCAATGGCCGCCGGGTCTTCACCGAACACGGTGGATTGGTCCATGTCGCCTTGTTTGAGGCGAACGCAGTGGCCGTCTTTTAAGTCAATTGCAGGGATTAAAAGCATGATGCTTCAGAGTGGTGGAGAAAGGATGGCTTCGACAAGCTCAGCCCGAACGGGCGTGGAGGTGATGGGTCAGGGGTTCCAGTGAAGGAAGTTGCGGTAGAGAGACAAACCGTGTTCGGCACTTTTTTCAGGGTGAAATTGGGTCGCAAAAATATTATCGCGTGCAATCGCCGAGCTGAAGCGCTGGCCATAGTCGGTCTCGCCCACGCTGTGGCGCACATCAGACGGTTTGGCGTAAAAACTGTGCACAAAGTAGAAGTAGCTGCCATCGGGCACCTCGCCCCAGACCGGATGCGGCGCACCGCCATGGTTGTTGCGGTAGACCTGATTCCAGCCCATTTGCGGCACTTTGTAGCGGCTGCCGTCGGGCTGCAACTGACCGATCAGGTCAAATTTGAGCACTTGGCCATGAATCAAGCCCAAACCCGGGGTGCCAACACCGGGCGGGCCCTCGGCGCTGTGGTCGAGCAGCATTTGCATCCCGACACAGACCCCGAACAGGGGTTTGCTGGCCGCGGCTTCCAGCACCGATTCCTGCAGGCCCGATTCACGCAACTCGCGCATGCAGTCCGGCATGGCGCCCTGCCCCGGCAGCACCACGCGCTCACAGGCACGTACCTGGTCCGGGTTGGCGGTAATCAGCACCTGATAGCCGGTGCCGGCCGCCGCCGCCTGCACCGCCTGCGATACCGAACGCAGGTTGCCCATGCCGTAATCCACCACCGCAACGGTCTTGTTGCGCATAAGACTAGAGGGAGCCCTTGGTCGATGGAACAGTGCCCAGGGCGCGTGGATCGAGCTCCAGCGCGGCGCGCAGGGCGCGGGCGAAGGCCTTGAACACGCTCTCGGCCTGATGGTGCGCGTTTTCGCCCTTGAGGTTGTCGATGTGCAGCGTGACAAAGGCGTGGTTCACGAAGCCCTGGAAAAACTCGTGCGCCAGTTGGCTGTCAAAGGTTCCGATCATGCCGCTCTTGAACGGCACGTTCATGACCAGGCCGGGCCGGCCCGACAGGTCAATCACCACCCTTGACAGTGCCTCGTCCAGCGGCACATAGGCATGGCCATAGCGGCGGATGCCTTTTTTGTCGCCGACCGCTTGGTGCAGCGCCTGACCGAAGGCAATGCCCACGTCTTCCACCGTGTGATGACCGTCTATATGCAGATCGCCGTCAGCCTGGATCTCGAGGTCGATCAGGGCGTGGCGGGCGATCTGGTCCAGCATGTGGTCGAAGAAACCGATGCCGGTGTGCAGTTTGGCCAAGCCGCTGCCGTCCAGATTGAGTTTGACCGTGATCTGGGTTTCGGCGGTGTTGCGCGACACTTCAGCGCTGCGGGCCGGGATGGATGAAGAGGTGGTCATAGTGATTCTTGAAGGGCAGCCAGCATTTGCGCATTTTCCTCGGCGGTGCCGACCGTCAGGCGCAGGCAATTATCCAGCAACGGGTGCATTTTAGAAACGTTCTTGACCAGCACCTTGCGCGTCTTCATGCCTTCAAACGTTTTTTGGGCATCCGCCACCCGCAGCAAAATCATGTTGGCCTCGCTGGGATAGGCGCGCACACCGGGCAATCTGGCCAACGCCTCCAAAAGAAGCGCACGCTGCGCTCGCAAATCAAGGGCTTGCGCCGCAAAAACTTGCCTGTGTTCAAGCGCAAACAGGGCGCACTCGCAGTTCAACACGCTGATGTTGTAGGGCGGGCGCACCTTGTCGAGCTCGGCAATCAGCGCTTGCGGACCGATCAGATAACCCAGCCGCACTCCGGCCAGCCCAAATTTGGAGAGCGTGCGCAACAGCAGCACATGGCTGTGACGGGCCAAGCGGTCGATATAGCTTTTGCTGGCAAACGGCTGGTAGGCCTCGTCCAGCACCACCAGACCGCCCTGCTCGCCCAGCGCCAGGATGATGTTCTCCAGCACCGCATCAATCCACAGATTGGCAGTGGGGTTGTTGGGGTACGCGAGGTAGGTAATGGCGGGCTGGTGCTGCGCGATGGCAGCCAGCATCGCACCTTCGTCGAGCTCGAAGTCCGGTGTCAGCGGCACGCCGTGGAAGCTCAGGCCCTGCAACTGCGCACTCATCGCATACATTACAAAACCCGGCACCGGCGCCAAAACGCTCGCCGGTCTGAATTCGTTGGCGGCACTCGGCGGCACGGCACAGGCCAGCGCCAGCAGGCTGATCAATTCATCCGAGCCATTGCCCAGCATGATGTCAAAGCCTTCGGGCATCTGCGCGTAAGCCGCCAAGGCGCGGCGCAGCTCATTGACCCGGCCATCCGGGTAGCGGTTCAGCGCCAGCGCGCCCAGGCGCTGGCCCAGCTCGGCCTGCAACTGCGGCGGCAAGCGATGCGGATTCTCCATGGCGTCGAGCTTGACCATGCCGGTCGAATCCTGGACGGCGTAGGCGTGCATGGAGCGCACGTCGGCTCGGATGCGCTGCAGCAGGCGGGCGTCAGTTGCGCTCATGGGCGAACCCGCAGCGGCGGTGGCACGGTCAATCGCAACTCGGCCGCACGGGCATGCGCCTGCAGGCCTTCGCCATAGGCCAGTTCAGCCGCAATCGGCCCCAGTATTTGCGCGCCCGCTTCGCTCACTTCAATCAGGCTGGAACGCTTCTGGAAGTCATACACCCCGAGCGGGGAACTGAAGCGCGCCGTGCCGCTGGTCGGCAGCACGTGATTCGGTCCGGCGCAGTAGTCGCCCAGTGATTCACTGGTGTAGGCGCCCAGAAAGATGGCGCCCGCGTGTTTTAGCAGCGGCTCCCAGCGCTGCGGGTCGCGGCTGCTGACCTCCAGGTGTTCGGGCGCGATCGCGTTGCTGATGGCGCAGGCTTCTTCCATGCTGCGGGTGTGAATCAGGGCGCCGCGGCCGGTGAGCGACTTGGCGATGATGTCAGCGCGCGGCATCTCATTCAATAGGCGATTGATGGACGCCTGCACCTGGTCGATGTAAGCAGCATCCGGGCACAGCAGGATGCTTTGCGCCAACTCATCGTGTTCGGCCTGGCTGAACAGGTCCATCGCCACCCAGTCGGGCGGCGTGCTGCCGTCGGCCAGCACCAGGATCTCGCTGGGCCCGGCAATCATGTCGATGCCCACCGTGCCAAAGACGCGGCGCTTGGCCGCTGCCACGTAGGCGTTGCCAGGACCGGTGATTTTGTCCACCTTGGGAATAGTTTGCGTGCCATAGGCCAGCGCCGCCACCGCCTGCGCGCCGCCCACGGTGAAGGCGCGGCTGACACCGGCGACATAGGCGGCCGCCAGCACCAGCGGATTCTTTTCGCCTCTGGGCGTGGGCACCACCATGATGATTTCGGGGACGCCGGCGACATGCGCCGGGATGGCGTTCATCAACACCGAGGACGGATAGGCCGCCTTGCCGCCCGGCACATAGATGCCGACCCGGTCCAGCGGCGTGACCTTCTGGCCCAGCAGCGTGCCGTCTTCGTCGCGGTAGCTCCAGCTCTCGCCACTGGCCTTCTTTTGCGCCTCGTGATAGCTGCGCACCCGCCTGGCCGCCGCTTGCAGGGCGTCGCGCTGGGCGGCGGGAATGGCTTCGAACGCGGCCTTGAGTTCGGCCTGGGTGAGCTCCAGCTCGGCCAGCGTGGCGGCCTTCAGCCCGTCAAAACGCGCGGTGCAGTCCAGCACCGCCGCATCACCGCGCAATTGCACGTCGGCCAGAATGTCCGCCACCCGCTGCTCGATGGCTGCATCGGCCTGGGCCGACCAATGCAGACGCGCCTTGAACTCAGCCTCGAAGCTGCTGCTGGCGCTTGATAAATAAGCGGGAGTGGCTATAAAAGTCATCGCGATCGGTTGCCCTTGAATGGCCTGGAATACTTTAGTTGGTTGCGTTATTTGGCAATGGCGGCGGCAAAGGCATCGATGATTTTTCGAATCGGCGCCTGCTTGAGTTTGAGCGCGGCCTGATTGACCACCAGCCTTGAGCTGATGTCCATGATGTGCTCGACCTCGACCAGATGGTTGGCCTTGAGCGTGTTGCCAGTGGAAACCAGATCGACGATCGCATCGGCCAGCCCCACCAGGGGCGCGAGTTCCATGCTGCCATAGAGTTTGATCAAGTCCACGTGCACGCCCTTGGCGGCAAAAAATTCGCGCGCTATTGATACGTATTTGGTCGCCACCTGCAGGCGCGAGCCCTGCTTGACGGCCGACGCGTAGTCAAAGTCGGCCCGCACCGCCACGCTGATGCGGCACTTGGCTATCCCCAGGTCCAGCGGCTGGTAGAGACCGGCCGCGCCGATGCTGCCGCCCCATTCGGCGGCATGTTCCAGCAGCGTGTCCTTGCCGGTAATGCCGAGGTCGGCACCGCCGTATTGCACATAGGTTGGCACGTCGGTGGCGCGCACCACCAGCACGCGCACCTCGGGCTGGTTGGTGGCGAGGATGAGCTTGCGCGATTTTTCCGGGTCGTCCAGCACCTCGATGCCGGCGGCGCGCAGCAGCGGCAGGGTCTCTTCGAAGATGCGGCCTTTGGAGAGTGCAAGCGTGATCATGGGGTAGGCAGTAGTCGGGCGGGAACCATTTTCCGTCTTTTCTTAATGGATGCGTTCGATATCGGCGCCCAGACCCCGCAACTTGGCTTCCATCTGGTCGTAGCCGCGGTCCAGGTGGTAGATGCGGTCAACCACGGTATCACCCTCGGCCACCAGGCCGGCAATCACCAGGCTGGCCGAGGCGCGCAAATCGGTCGCCATCACGGTGGCGCCCGAGAGCTTGGCGACGCCCTCCACCAGCGCCACCTTGCCATCAATCTGGATGTTGGCGCCGAGCCGCACCAGCTCGTTGACGTGCATGAAACGGTTTTCAAAGATGGTCTCGGTCACCTTGGCCGTGCCCAGCGAGATGCAATTGAGCGCCATGAATTGGGCCTGCATGTCGGTCGGAAAACCGGGGTACTCGGTGGTGCGAAAGCTCTGGGCCTGCAGCCGCCCCTGCGACTCGATCCGAATCGCGCCGGCCAGTTCGGTCACGCTGGCGCCGGCATCGCGCAGTTTTTCCAGCACCGCTTCCAGATGCTCGGCCCGGCCATGCTGGAGCAGCACATTGCCACCAGTGGCCGCCACCGCGCACAAAAAGGTGCCGGTCTCGATCCGATCCGCCACCACCTGGTGCTCACAGCCCTGCAGCTGCTCGACCCCCTGAATGCGGATGCGGCTGCTGCCGTGCCCTTCAATCCTGGCGCCCATCTTGATCAGCATTTCGGCCAGATCGGCAATCTCGGGCTCCTGCGCCGCATTCTCCAGAATGGTCTCGCCCTCGGCCAGCGCGGCGGCCATCAGAAAGTTCTCGGTCCCGGTGACGGTAACCATATCGGTCGCAATGCGCGCCCCTTTCAGGCGCGTCCAGCCTTGGGGCAAGCTGGCGATCATGTAGCCATGCTCGACCACGATCTCGGCGCCCATGGCGCTCAAGCCCTTGATATGCTGATCGACCGGCCGTGAGCCAATGGCGCAGCCGCCCGGCAAGGACACCTTGGCGTGGCCAAAGCGTGCCAGCAGCGGACCCAGCGCCAGCACCGAAGCGCGCATGGTCTTGACCAGTTCGTAAGGTGCTTCGGGGTGGCTCAGCGTGCTGGCATCGAGCCGCACCCGGCCGTCCTCGCTGCGTTCCGCGCGCACGCCCATATTGCGAATCAGCTTGAGCATGGTGGCCACGTCCTGCAGCCGCGGCACATTGGCGAGCGTGACCGGCTGCGCGGTCAGCAGCGCCGCGCACAGCTCGGGCAAAGCGGCATTCTTGGCGCCGGAGATCTGCACTTCCCCGTGCAGCGCGCGGCCACCGCGAATCAATAATTTATCCATCGGTTCAGGCCGCCTGGGCCGCCCACTCCGCCGGTGTGAAAACCTTCATCGACAGGGCATGCACCTCATCGGTCTTCATTTTGTTGCCCAGCGTGGCGTACACGCGCTGGTGGCGCTGGATGGCGCGTTTGCCCTCGAATTCGGGCGACACAATGGTGGCGTACCAGTGGCGGCCGTCGCCCTCGAGCGTGATGTAGTCGCACGGGAGGTTTGAGGCAATCATGTTCTTGATCTCGTCTGCAGTCATATCAGCCATCCAAAAAATAATAATAAACGTTTCAGCTGCGTATTTTGTAGCCGCTGCGCAGCAAATGAACGGCGATCGCGCTGACCACGGCCAGCGCCAGCGCCACCACCGCCAGACTGAGCCAGGGCGATACATCGCTGACGCCAAAAAAACCATAGCGAAAACCGTCAATCATGTAGAAGAACGGGTTCAGGTGGCTCACGCCCTGCCAGAACGGCGGCAGTGAATGGATCGAGTAAAAAACGCCACTCAGAAAGGTCATGGGCATGATCACGAAATTTTGAAAAGCGGCCAGTTGATCGAACTTCTCGGCCCACAGACCGGCGATCAGACCCAGGGTTCCCATCAGCGCCGCGCCCAGGATGGCAAAAACGAAGATCCACAGTGGCGCCACAAAACTCAGCTCCGTAAACAGCACTGCAATGGCAAACACGCCCAAGCCGACCACCAGGCCCCGAATGACGGCGGCGCCGACGTAGGCCACGAACCAGTTCATATAGGACAGCGGCGTCAGCATCAGAAACACCAGATTGCCCATCATCTTGCTCATGATCAGGGACGAAGAACTGTTGGCAAACGCGTTTTGCAGCAGGCTCATCATGGCCAGGCCCGGCACCAGGAAGGCGGTGTAGCTGACCCTGTCGTAGACCTTGACGTGCGCCTCCAGCGCGTGGCCGAAGATCAGCAGGTACAGCATGGCGGTCAGCACCGGGCCGGCCACCGTTTGAAAGGCCACTTTCCAGAAGCGCAGCACTTCCTTGTACAGCAGCGTTTGCCAGCCCGTCAAGAGATTGCCCCCACGCTGGTCGCTGTGCGTACTGCGCTGCCCCCCAAGGGGGCTGTTTCGCCTTGGGGCGGCCCGGCGGCGATACTGGCCTGCGGTTGGTGATGACTTTTATTCATCACCTCCAGAAACACATCTTCCAGATCGGCCTTGCGGATTTCCACATCGTGCGCCACCAGGCCCGCTTCACGCACCGCCGCCAGGTAATGCTCAATCGCCAGCGCATTCAACGCGGGGAACTGCACGATGCGTCCGGTAATGCGCGCCTGCTCGGCCAGCACCTTGGGCAGTTCACTGTCCACCTTGAAACGCAGCACGCTGCTGGCTGCGGCCTTGAGCAGCTCGCTGGTGTGGTCCAGCGCCACCACCTGGCCGGCCTTGAGCATGGCGATGCGCCCGCACAGCGCCTCGGCCTCTTCCAGGTAATGGGTGGTGAGCAAGACGGTGTGTCCCTGCTTGTTGAGCTTGGCAATGAATTGCCACAGGGTCTGGCGCAACTCGACGTCGACCCCGGCGGTGGGCTCATCGAGCACGATCACCGGCGGCTTGTGCACCAGGGCCTGGGCCACCAGGACGCGGCGTTTCATGCCGCCCGAGAGCTGGCGCATGTTGGCATCGGCCTTGTCGGCCAGGCCCAGACTGTCGAGCAGTTCGTCAATCCAGGCCTCGTTGTGGCGGATGCCGAAGTAACCCGACTGGAGGCGCAGCGCTTCACGCACATTGAAAAACGGGTCGAACACCAGCTCCTGCGGCACCACCCCCAGGCTGCGCCGCGCCTGCGCGTAGTCGGTTTGGACGTCATACCCCAGCACCGACACGCGGCCCGAACTGGCGCGCGACAGGCCGGCCAGAATGCTGATCAGGGTGGTCTTGCCCGCGCCATTGGGGCCCAGCAGACCGAAAAACTCGCCCTCTTCGATATCGAGGCTGACCCGATCAAGCGCCAGCAACGTGCTGCCCTTGGGTCCGCGCGCAGAGGGATAGGCCTTGGAAACGGATTGAAACGAGATGGCGGGCATGAGAGTGCGCTATTTTACGAGGGCGGGCGGCGCGCACGGCAACAACTCCACAATCCCGTACAGCGTCGCCAGGTCGCCCAGGCGGGCTGGCAAACCGCGCACCGAGAATCGCTTGCCCAGTGCCACGCTCTGGCGCCGAAACTCAAGCAACACGGCCAACGCCGCCGAATCAAAGCGGTGCAACGCGCTGGCATCGACCACCACCTCCGGGCCCGACTGCGAGCGCAAGCCCTGCACCAGCAGCGCGAGACAGGCGCTGGCCTGGGCCTGCGTCAGCTCTTGTGGCAGTACCAGCACGCTCAGCCCTTTTTAGCGTTGGCTTTGTTGCGCTCGCTCAGGGCCGCAATCAAGCCATCCAGGCCCTTGGCATTGATTTCCTGCGCAAACTGGCTGCGATAGGTTTCCACCAGCCACACGCCCAGCACGTTCAGGTTGTAGATCTTCCAGCCGGCCCCCTCGCCGGGCGTTTTTTCCAGCCGGTAATCGAGTTGAATGACGTCACCCTGGCCTCTGACCTCGGTACGGACCACCACCTCCTTGTCTTCCGCGGCCGCCCGCAGCGGCTTGACCACAATGGTCTGCTCGCTGACCTGGGTCAAGGCGCCGGCATAGGTGCGCACCAGCAAAATCTTGAACTCATCCTGCAAGCGCTTTTTTTGCTCGGCGCTGGCCTGGCGCCAGGCCGGCCCCACGGCGGAGGCGGTCATGCGCTGGAAATTCACGTTCGGCATGATCTTGGCATCCACCAGCGCAATGATCCGCGCCACCTCCCCGGCCTGGATGCCTTTATCGACCCTGATGCTGTCGAGCACCTCAGTCGACAGACGCCTGATGAAGCCGTCGGCGGCTTCATCGGCCGCACGCACCGGCAGGGCCAACAGGCTGGCGGTGCTGACAAGCAGCACGGCGAACAGGCGACGCCCAAAACGAGTACTCATGGTTTTACTTTCTCATCTCCGGCAAGTCCGGGGTTGCTTAAGGTGTCAGGCAGCGGTTTGGATGGCGTTTGGGCCGGTGGCTGCGCCAAATCCTGCGGCGCCGGCACGGCCTCTACCGTTTCTTCTTCCGGCGGATTACCATCGTAAATGACGCTGCGCCGGCGCTGCAGAAACGCGTCGCGCGTGAAACTGTATTTATCCAGCGCCGCCTGTTCCAGCATGGAACCGGCTTTGAGTAGCCCCTCGCGCTGGTTCACCGCTCTCAGCACGGTGGCGCTGTTGCGTGTGGAAACATGCGGGAAGTTGGCAACCATGTCGCCGGCCATATCTACCGGCAGGGCCACCGTATCGCGCAGGGTCGAAGGCCCGAGCAGGGGCAGCACCAGATAGGGGCCGGGCGCCACCCCCCAGTAACCCAGGGTATGGCCAAAATCCTTGGTGTGTTTTTCGATCTCCATCTCGCTGGCAATGTCGAAAATGCCACCCCAGCCGACCACGGTGTTGATGCCCACACGCTTCAAACTGTCGAGCGCCGCCTGGCCTTTGAACTGCAGGGCGTTGTTCACAAACGACCAGACATCTTGCAGATTGTCAAAGAAATTGCCAATACCTTGGCGCAGCCGCACCGGCGTCACATCCCGATAGGCGATCGCCACCGGCTTGATGAGCGCGCTGTCGACCGCATCGTTGAACTGGTAGACCCCCCGATTGAAGGGTTCGAACGGATCACGCGGATTGGCGTTGGGCCCACTGGCACAGCCGCCCAGCGCCAGCCATACCAGCAGCACGCCAGCCCACCGCCGGTAGCTTGGGTCGGCCTGCGCCCCCTCCTGCAAGCACAGTTGGTTCGTCATTTGGCGACCTTGCTGGCGTCATCGACGCCGCCTTCGGCCGCCTTGCTGAACAAGAACTGGCCGATCAGGTTTTCCAGCACCACCGCCGATTGGGTATTGGAAATGGTATCGCCCACCGCCAGCAACTTGTCGTCAGCCCCGGCTTCAAGGCCGATGTACTGTTCACCCAGCAAACCGCTGGTCAATATTTTCAGGGAACTGTCCTTCGGAAACGCGTAGCGGCTCTCCATGGCCAGCGTGACGCGTGCCTGAAACGACTGGTCATCAAAGGTGATCTCTTCGACCCGACCGACCACCACACCGGCGCTCTTGACCGCGGTTTTGGGTTTGAGGCCGCCGACATTGTCGAACTTGGCGGTGACCCGGTAGGTGGACTGGAAGCTCAGGCTCAGCAGATTGGCCGACTGCAGCGCCAGGAACAGGATGGCAGCAGCACCAACCAGCACAAACAGGCCAACCCATACATCATTTTTCGAGCGTTGCACCACACTCCCCCTTAAATAGTAAACATCATGGCCGTGAGGATGAAATCCAGCCCCAAAACCGTCAGCGAGGCCATCACCACGGTCCGGGTGGTCGCGCTGGCCACGCCTTCGGGCGTGGGCTGCGCTTCAAAACCTTGCAACAGCGCGATGAAGGTGACGGCAAATCCAAACACGATGCTCTTGACGACGCCATTGCCCACGTCTTGCCAGACATCAACGCCGCCCTGGATCTGACTCCAGAACGAACCGGCATCGACGCCAATCATGAGCACGCCCACCACCCAGCCGCCAATAATACCCATGGCACTGAAAACCGCCGCCAGCAGCGGCATGGTGATAATGCCGGCCCAAAACCTGGGCGCCAGGACGCGCTGCACCGGATCCACCGCCATCATTTCCATCACGCTGATTTGCTCCCCCGCCTTCATCAGGCCGATCTCGGCCGTCAGCGAGGTGCCGGCGCGCCCGGCAAACAACAAGGCCGTCACCACCGGCCCGAGTTCGCGCACCAGGCTGAGCGTCACCAGCAAGCCCAGCGCTTCCGACGAGCCATAGCGCTGCAAAGTGTAGTAACCCTGCAGCCCAAAAACAAAGCCGACGAACAGCCCGGACACCGCAATGATGGCCAGCGAGTAGTTACCCAGAAAATGGATCTGGTCGCGGATCAGCCCGAAGCGTCTGAACGCCGGGCCAAAAGTGGCCAGCAGGCGCAGGAACAGACGCGCGCCCTGACCGAGGTCAGCCAATTGTCGCCGGGCGGCGAAGCCGACATCGGCTGCTTTGTACCAGCTCATGACGTCGCCCCCGCACTGAAATCTTCCTCGACCGAGGGGCCCGGATAATGAAACCGCACCGGGCCATCCGACAAGGCATTCACATACTGGTAGACCAGCGGATCGGTGCTTTGGCGCACTTCGTCGGGCGTGCCCTGGGTGGCAACCTTGCCGTTGGCCAGAATGATCACGTGATCCGAAATCGCAAAGGTCTGCTCCAGCTCATGCGAAACAAAAACGCTGGTCAGCCCCATCGAGTCATTGAGGCGGCGAATCAGTTGCGCCGCCGTCCCCAATGAAATCGGATCGAGTCCGGAAAACGGTTCGTCGTACATGATCAGCTCGGGATCCAGTGCGATCGCGCGCGCCAGCGCAATGCGCCGCGCCATGCCGCCCGACACCTCGCTGGGCATCAGGTCACGCGCGCCACGCAAACCGACCGCATTGAGCTTCATCAAAACGATGTCGCGGATCAGCGCCTCCGGTAAATCAGTGTGCTCGCGCAGCG
Source organism: Rhodoferax sp. (assembly GCA_021731215.1). Taxonomy (GTDB): domain Bacteria; phylum Pseudomonadota; class Gammaproteobacteria; order Burkholderiales; family Burkholderiaceae_C; genus Rhodoferax. The sequence goes on along the minus strand of JAKFXU010000035.1, from coordinate 246 downwards.
GAAACGCCACATTCTCAAACACCGATAAATCAGCAAACAAGGCGCCGAATTGAAACAGCATGCCCATGCGACGCCGCGCAGCGTAAAGCTCGCGCTGCTCCATCGGCGTGACATCGGACCCATCGAACAGCATCTGGCCGCTTTGCGCCCGGTTTTGGCCCCCGATCAATCGCAAAATGGTGGTCTTGCCGCCGCCGGAGGCGCCCATCAGCGCGGTCACCTTGCCGCGCGGAACGCAGAGCGAAA
>JAKFXU010000032.1 GCA_021731215.1 Rhodoferax sp. | reverse complement strand
CTACAACTATTTTCCGCGCCTCAAGACCCGGCGCAGCAGTCAGGCGGCCTACACCTCGGGCGGTGAGCAGCAGATGTGCGCGATTGGCCGCGCCCTGATGGCCAACCCCAGCATGGTGCTGCTCGACGAGCCCTCCATGGGCCTGGCGCCGCAGATCGTGGAAGAGGTGTTCGAGATCGTGAAAGACCTCAACCAAAAGGAAAAAGTCACCTTTTTGCTGGCCGAGCAGAACACCAACATGGCGCTGAAGTACGCCGACTACGGCTACATCATGGAGTCCGGCCGGGTCGTGATGGACGGTGTTGCCAGCGACCTGGCCAACAACGAGGACGTCAAGGAGTTTTACCTCGGCGTCGGTGGCGGCGAGCGCAAAAGCTTCAAGGACGCGAAGAGTTACAAGCGGCGCAAGCGCTGGCTGGCCTGACAAGCAGGGCCAGCCAGCGTCGATCAAGCGGCGCTCGGCGCCTCATAGGAAACAAACATGACTGACTATTTTGATGCGCTGGAAACGCGCGACCCCGCCACGCGTGAAGCGGCGCTGTTGGCGGCGCTGCCCGGCCTGGTGGCCCATGCCAAAAACGCATCGACGGCATTAGCCGCGATTCTGAAAGACGTCGACCCAGCAGCCGTGACCAGCCGCCAGGCGCTGGCGGCCCTGCCGGTCACGCGCAAGCATGAGCTGCTGGAGCGCCAGCAGGCCAGTCGCCGCGCCGGCGGCGATGTATTCGGCGGCTTTAGCGCGCTCGCTTATGGCGCCCGGATGCCGCGTATTTTTTCCAGCCCGGGACCGATCTACGAGCCCGAAGGCGGGGCCCCGGACTATTGGCGCATGGCGCGCGCCATCTTTGCCGCCGGTTTTCGCCCGGGCGAGCTGATTCACAACTGCTTCAGCTATCACTTTGTGCCGGCCGGCTCGATGATGGAGACCGGCGCCCACGCGCTGGGCTGCACCGTGTTTGCCGGCGGTACCGGCCAGACCGAGCAGCAGGTGCAGACCATGGCCGAGCTGCAGCCGGCCGGCTATATCGGCACCCCCAGTTTTCTGAAAATCATTGTGGATAAAGCGGCCGAGATGGGCGTGGCCCTGCCCAGCGTCAAGAAAGCCATGTTTGGCGGCGAAGCGTTTCCGCCCTCGCTGCGCGACTGGTTTACCGAGCGCGGTATTGCCGGTTACCAGTGCTATGCCACGGCCGACCTGGGCTCGATTGCGTACGAGACTGCGGCCCGAGAAGGTCTGGTGCTCGATGAGGGCGTGCTGCTCGAGATCGTGCGCCCCGGCACCGGCGACCCGGTAGCCCCCGGCGAGGTGGGCGAAGTGGTGGTCACCACGCTCAACCCCGCTTATCCCCTGATTCGTTTTGGCACTGGCGATCTGTCGGCGGTGCTGCCGGGGCCGTGTCCGAGCGGGCGCAGCAACACCCGCATCAAGGGCTGGCTGGGGCGGGCCGACCAGACCACCAAGATTCGGGGCATGTTCGTGCACCCGGGCCAGGTCGCCGACATCGTGCGCCGCTTCCCCGAGGTGGCGCGCGCCCGGCTGGTGGTCAGCGGCGAGATGGCCAACGATGTCATGACGCTCAAGGTCGAGACCGCCTGCGGCGGGCCGGACGATCTGGCCGCCAAGATTGGCGAGGCCATCCGCGACGTTACCAAGCTGCGCGGCCAGGTTGAATTGGTCTTGCCCGGCAGCCTGCCCAATGATGGCCAGGTGATCGAGGATGCGCGCAGCTACAAATGACGTTTGACGGCTGATAAAAAACGCTTGAGCCGGCATGGTTCTAAGTAGTTTCCTCATTGCACAGAACGCTTGCGTTCTGTACCCTCACAGCTCTCATTAATTGGAGTTGAAGATGAAACGTTTACTGATTCTGGCTGCTGCCGCCACGGCCCTGTTGGCCAACGCGCAGGTTTACCCTGGCAGCAAGCCAATTTCGTTCGTGGTGCCGTTTGCGGCCGGCGGACCAACCGACCGGGTGGCGCGCGACTTGGCCGAGGCCATGCGCAAGACCTTGCCGGGCGGCAATTTCGTGGTTGAAAATACCGCCGGCGCGGGTGGCACGATCGCAGCGACCAAGGTCGCCAAGGCCAACCCGGACGGGCACACCCTGTTGCTCTGGCACATCGGCATGGCTGCTACCCCCGGCCTGTACCGCAAGCTGCAGTACAAGCCATTGGAAGACTTTGAATACCTGGGCATGATCAACGATGTCCCGATGACCGTGATTGGCAAGCCGCAACTGCCCGCCAACACCTACCGCGACTTTGAAAATTACATCCGCGCCAACAGTGGCGCGCTCAATATTGCACACGCTGGCCTGGGCTCGGCCTCCCACCTGTGCGGTCTGATGTGGCAATCGGCCATCAATGCCAAAGATGCCATGACCACCATCCCGTTCGGCGGCACGGCGCCGGCCATGACCGCGCTGATTGGCGGGCAGGTTGATGTGATGTGCGACCAGACCACCAACACCGTGGCCCAGATTGAATCCGGCCGGGTCAAGGGCTTCGCTGTCACCACCGCTGGCCGACTCTCAAGCCACAAGTTTCTCAAGGACTACCCGTCCTTGCAGGAGATGGGCCTGAAGGGCTTCAACCTGACGATCTGGCACGGCTTGTACGCCCCCAAGGGCACCCCGGCTCCGGTGCTCAAGCAACTCAATGACGCCATGAAACTGGCTTTGAAAGACCCGGACTTCATCAAGAAACAGGAAGGCCTGGGTGCGATCATCGTCACCGACAAGCGCATGGAGCCGGCCGGCCACAAGGCGTTCGTGGCCGCTGAAATTGCCAAGCTCCAGCCCTTGATTGAAGCCGCGGGCAAGTTCGCGGACTGATTGACCGAGCATTCCATCCAAGCCGCCCGACTTGCGTCCGGTGGCTTTTTTTATAAATTTGGCGCCATGAATTCAGACCAACGCACTTGTATCGTGACCGGTTCCGCCAGCGGCATTGGGGCGGCCACGGTCATGGCGCTCGCTGCCGCCGGCTATGACACCTTTGGCATTGACTTGAACGGGGCTGGCGCGCAGGAGGTCGCCCGTCAGGCCAGCCAGGCCTGTCCTGACACCCGACACGGTGCGACGCAGTCGGACGTGGCCGATGAGGCGTCACTGAGCCGGGCGTTTGATGCGGCGCTGCTTTTTCTCGGGACGCTTGACGCCCTGGTCACCAGCGCCGGCGTGGTCGACACCACGCCGTTCATGGACATCACGGTAGCGCAGTTCCGGCGAATTCACGACGTCAACGTGGTCGGCACCTGGTTGTGCATGCGTGAGGCGGTGCGGCGCATGCCCATGGGCGGCGTGATCTGCGCCGTGGCCAGCATTGCCGGCTTGCGCGGCGGTGGCCTGTCAGGCACGGCGGCCTACGCGGCCAGCAAGGGGGGCGTTATTGCACTGGCCAAAAATGCCGCGCGCGTGTTGGCGGCGCAGGGTATCCGGGTCAACACCGTTTCACCTGGGGCCATCGACACGCCCATGATTGCCCAGCCCTTGTCGAACCCCGCGCAGCGCCAGCGCATCGAGGGCCTGGCGGCGCAACAGCGGATCGGGCGGGCCGAAGAGATCGCCCCCGGCATCGTCTACCTGCTGTCGCCTCAGGCCAGTTTTACCCATGGCGCCAATTTGGTGATCGACGGCGGCATCGTCATGCCATGATCAATAACCCAAGGAGATTTCAATGCCATCAAACTTCAACCCCATTCGCCGCTTGGCCCTTTCCATGGGTGCCGCGCTAGCTGTTATTTCTATAGCAACACCGGTTTTGGCGCAAACCACCTGGCCGACCAAAACGGTAAAAATCGTGGTGCCGTTCGCGCCCGGTGGCACCACCGACCTGCTGGCTCGCGCGGTGGCCCCCGAGTTGTCCAAGGCCTTTGGTCAAACATTCATCGTCGACAATCGTCCCGGTGCCGGGGGCAATCTGGGGGCCGATCTGGTGGCCAAGTCAGCGGCGGACGGTTACACGCTGTTGATGGGCACTGTGGGTACCCATGGCATCAACAAGTCCTTGTACAGCAAGATGCCCTTTGACCCGCAAAAAGACTTTGCCCCCGTCACGCTGGTGGCCGGTGTGCCCAACGTGATGGTGATGAACGCCGACAAGGCGCGCGTCCTGGGCATCAACACCGTGCCGGACTTCATCCGGTACGCCAAGGCCCGCCCGGGTCAGCTCAACATGGCCTCCAGTGGCAATGGCACCTCCATTCACCTGGCCGGTGAGTTGTTCAAATCCATGACCGGCACTTTCATGACGCACATTCCCTACACCGGCTCGGGCCCGGCCATGATGGGCATGGTATCGGGTACGGTGGACGTGATGTTTGACAACCTGCCGTCCGCCCTGCCGCAGATCAAAGGGGGCAAGCTCAAGGCGTTTGCCGTCACCAGCTCACAGCGCTCAGCCGCCATGCCCGAACTGCCCACGGTGGAAGAGGCGGGGCAGCTCAAGGGCTTTGAGGCCAGCAGCTGGTTTGGTTTGCTGGCGCCAGCGGGCACGCCGGCCGACGTGGTGCTGAAGCTGCAGCAGGAAACCGCCAAGGCCCTCAACTCACCAGCCATCAAAGAGAAACTGCTGGCCCAGGGCGCCATTCCGAGCGGCAACACACCGCAGGAATTTGCCGCCTTCATTGACGCTGAAATCCGCAAATGGGCGCCGGTGGTGAAGGCCTCCGGCGCCAAGGTGGATTGAGCGCTATTTGGCGCCTACACGCCCCAGACCACGGGCTGGCCTGCCTTCTGGCAGCGGCGCAGCATCTCGATGAAGGGCCGGGCGCGCTGGCGCAGAGCGATGGCCTCAAAGCGCGGTGGCGGCTCAAAGCGCTCCAGCGCCGCCGCCACGGCAGCCTGGTGCTCGGCCTCCTCTTGGACAATGGCCGCTTCCAGCGCGGCGAGGGCGGCCGGCATCTGTTCGGGCAGGATGATGCCTTTATCGCCCGTGTCGGCTTGGGTATCTTTGCCGATGATGTTGAGCACGCGCCGGCCGTTGGGCTGCAGCATGATGAGGTCGCCGGTGGCTTTGGATTTGAATTTGTAGAGCATAGACCCGCATCGTAAACTGCGCCAAGATGCGTATCCTTCAGATCCTGGCCAGCCTGCTGTTGCTCACCCTGCTTGGCGCTTGCGCCGACACGCGCTATTACCTGCAATCGGTCGGCGGCCATCTGCACCTGCTGCAGGCGGCGCGCCCGGTTGAGGCCTGGCTGGCCGATCAGGAGGTGGCGCCGGCCCTGAAGCAGCGCCTGGCGCTGGCGCAGCGCATTCGCCGCTTTGCCGTGACCGAGCTGCAACTGCCCGACAACGCCAGCTACCAGCGCTACGCCGATTTGCAGCGCCGCTCGGCGGTGTGGAACGTGGTGGCGGCGCCCGAGTTTTCACTCACGCTGCAAACCTGGTGTTTTCCGGTGGCTGGCTGTGTCACTTACCGCGGCTATTTCAGCGAGGCCGCAGCGCGCGCCAAAGCGCAGGAGCTGGCCGCGGCCGGGCTGGAAGTCAGTGTCCATGGCGTGCCGGCCTACTCCACGCTGGGCTGGCTGAACTGGGCCGGTGGCGACCCCCTGCTCAACACCTTCATCCGCTACCCGGAGGGCGAGTTGGCGCGCATGATTTTTCATGAGCTGGCGCACCAGGTGCTGTATGTCAAGAACGACACGCTGTTCAACGAGTCCTTTGCCACGGCGGTGGAACGCCTGGGTGGCGAGCGCTGGCTCGCCGTTCATGGCTCGCAGGCTGCCAAGCGTGAGTACGCAGAGTTTGACGCCCGGCGCCGCCAGTTTCGGGCGCTGTGCCTGGCCACGCATACCCGGCTGGCTGGCATCTACAAGCAAAATGAGTTGCCAGCCACCGATAAGCAAGTGCTCCTGGCCATGAAAAATCTGGCCATGCAGGCGTTTCGGGATGACTACGCCCGGCTTAAAAGTAGCTGGGGTGGTTACGCGGGCTATGACGCCTGGGTGGCCGGGGCCAACAATGCCGCTTTCGGTGCACAGGCTGCCTATGACGAACTGGTGCCGGCTTTCGAGGCCTTGTTTGAGCGCGAAGGCAAAGACTGGCGGCAGTTTTATGCTGCGGTCAGGCGGCTGGCGCAAATGCCCCAAGACCAGCGCCTGAAAATTCTTGCGGCGCACTGACACCACCACACGGAGACGACACCATGACAGACATCCCTATCGAACGCGAACACACCCCATGCCTGCTCGGCGCTTTCAAAGACAAGATAGAAAACGAGGTCGTGAAGAACCTTGAGGCGCTGCCGGTCCAAAAGGCACTCGCCGCGAAAAAGGCCGCGGCGAAGAAGAAGGCCTGACCAGGCAATATTGTGGCAACCGCTACCTACAACCTTGCGAGGTTCGACCTCGTGTCCATCCGCCTGACGGTGGCCTGCGCCCAGACCGGCAGCCTGACCGCTGCCGCGCGCGATTCGCACCTGGCGCTGGCCGCCGCAAGCCGGCGCATCCGCGAACTGGAGGGCGCATTGGGCGATGCCTTGTTCGAACGCCATGCGCGCGGCCTGCTGCCCACGGCGGCCGGCCGCGTCTTCGTCAAGCATGGACTCACCCTGCTGCAAACCATGGAGCAGCTCGGCGCTGAACTGGCCGATTTGCGGCAGGGCATTGCGCGCCATATCCGCCTGTGCGCCAGCAGTGCCGCGATCAGCCAGTTCCTGCCGCCCCTGCTGGCCCGTTATGGCCAATTGCATCCCCAGGTGCGCATCGACCTGGAAGAGCAGGTATCGGAAGCCGTGGCGGCCACGCTGCGTGAAGGCCGGGCCGACGCCGCGGTGTTTGTCGAAGGGCCGGACACGGCGGGGCTGGCCACCCAGCTCTTTCGCAAGGACGAACTGGTCCTGGTGCTGCCCGCGAAACACCGCCTTGCAACCACAAAAGAGCCGGTGGCATTTGCCGATACGCTGGACGAGGAATGGATCAGCCTGACCGCCGGCGCCGCCATGCTGCAAAAACAGCAGCAGGCGGCCCTGGCCGCCAACCGGCCGCTGAAGCTGCGCATGCAGGTGCGCAGCTTTGACGCCGTCTGCCACATGGTGGCTTCGGGCCTGGGCATTGCGGTTTTGCCCAAAGGCGCCAGTCTGCCCATCGCAAAATCCATGAAGCTCGCCTGGCGACCCCTGGCAGACACATGGGCGCAGCGCCGCCTGCTGGTCGCCACGGCCGCTGGCCAGAGCGATGCGGGCATTGCTTCGCTGGTGGACTTTTTGGTGGAGCCTTCGCAAAACGCGAAAGCCAAACGCCGCAACAAGTAATGGACGCACGGCGGCCGCGGCGCCACACTGCGCAGCCATGGACACCGCTTCTTCATCGCTCTGCACTGCCGGCCCGCTGGCCGGGCTCAAGGTTCTCGAACTCGGACAATTGATCGCCGGGCCGTTTGCCGCCAAGACGCTGGCCGACTTTGGCGCCGAAGTCGTCAAGATCGAACTCCCCGGCGCGGGCGACCCGCTGCGCAAATGGCGCCTGCTCAAGGACGGCACCTCGGTCTGGTGGCAGGTGCAGTCGCGCAACAAGCGCTCGCTGGCGCTGAACCTGAAAAATCCGCAGGCGCAGGCCATCGTGCGCCAGCTCGCGGCCGGTGCCGATGTGCTGATTGAAAACTTCCGCCCCGGCGCCATGGAGGGCTGGGGCCTCGGTCCCGATGAGTTGCTCAAGCTCAACCCGCGCCTGATCATGCTGCGCATCAGCGGCTACGGCCAGACCGGCCCGTACCGCGATCGGCCCGGCTTCGGCGTGGTCGCCGAGGCGATGGGCGGCCTGCGGCACCTGACAGCCGAGCCGGGCCGCGTGCCGGTGCGCGTGGGTGTGAGCATTGGCGACACGCTGGCCGCGCTGCATGGCGTGATCGGCGTCCTGCTGGCGCTGCAGCACCGCCATGCCTCCGGCCAGGGCCAGGTGATCGACGTGGCGCTTTATGAGGCCGTCTTCAACTGCATGGAAAGTCTGTTGCCCGAGTACAGCGCGTTTGGCGCGGTACGCGGCCCTGCCGGCAGCGCCCTGCCCGGCATCGCGCCGAGCAATGCCTACCGCTGCAAGGACGAGGAAGCGTCGGCCGCCAGCGCCGGGCCGCCTCAAGCAAGGCCAGCCCCCTCGGGGGGCAGCGAACCACGCGAAGCGGGGAGCGTGGGGGCCTATGTCTTGATCGCCGGCAATGGCGACAGTATCTTCAAGCGCCTGATGACCGTGATAGGTCGCGACGACCTGGGAGCTGACCCGGCGCTGGCTGACAACGCGGGCCGCGTTGCGCGCGTGGCCGAGATCGACGAGGCCATCAGTCAGTGGGCGGCGCAGCGCACGGTGGACGAGGTGCTGGCGGCGCTGGACAATGCCTCGGTGCCGGCAGGCCGCATCTACAGCGTGGCCGACATCGCGGCCGACCCGCACTACCAGGCGCGCGGCATGCTGGACAAGGTGCAGATGAACGACGGCAGCACACTGATGGTACCCGGTACCGTGCCCAAGCTGTCGGCGACACCGGGCAGCCACCGGAGGAATGCCCCCACGCTGGGCCAGGACAGCGAGGCCGTGCTGCGCGAACTCGGCCTCACGCCCGAACAGATTCAGGGGCTCAAGGACAAGGGCATTGTTTCAGGAGCAGGCCAATGATAAGGATCGTGCGCCGCGCAGGGTTGCCCCAGGCAAGCACAACCTCCTCGGGGGGCGGCGCATTACACGAAGTGAACAGCGTGAGGGCCATATTCTTCAACGAAGTGGCGACGCGCGACGGCTTCCAGATCGAGCCCGCCTTTGTCCCGACCGACACCAAAGTGGCGCTGATAGACGTCTTGAGCGAATGCGGCTACGCCAAGATCGAAGTCACCTCGTTCGCCTCGCCCAAGGCGATTCCCATGTTGCGCGACGCCGAAGAGGTGATGGGCCGTATCCGGCGCGTGCCGGGTGTCGAGTACACCGTGCTGGTGCCCAACCTGCGCGGGGCGGAGCGTGCGCTGGAAGCCAGGGCTGATGAGCTCAACCTCGTCATGTCCACCTCGGAAACGCACAACCTGGCCAACCTGCGGATGCCCATGGCGCACAGCTTTGCGGCACTGTCGGAAGTGATCAAAATGGTCGATGGCCGCACCCCCATCAACGTCTCACTCTCGTGCGGCTTTGGCTGCCCGATGGAAGGCAAGGTGGCGCAGGAAAAGGTGCTGGACTGGGTGAGCCATTTTGCCGACCTCGGCGTGCGCGGCGTCACGGTATGCGACACCACCGGCATGGCGCACCCGGCCCAGGTCAGCCGCATGGTGGAGGCGCTGCAGCAAGGTTTTGACCAGTTGCAGTTGACCCTGCACTTCCACAACACCCGTGGCATGGGCCTGGCCAATGTACTGGCCGCGGTGCAGGGCGGCATCACGCGCTTCGATGGCTCATTGGGGGGCTTGGGCGGCTGCCCTTATGCGCCCGGCGCCAGCGGCAACATCAGCAGCGAAGACGCCATCCACATGCTCGACGCGATGGGCTACGACACCGGCATGGACTTGCAAAAACTGCTCGCAGTGGCACGCCATATGCCGCACATCGTCGGCCACGAAGTGCCTGGCCAAGTTGCTAAAGCCGGACGCATTACCGACCTGCACGCTGTGCCTGCCGAGGTTGATGAGATGGGAAGGCAATTCGCATGACCGCACGGACGCTTCTGGACAAACTCTGGCAGCGCCACCTGGTGTGCGATTTGCCAGGCGATACGTCTCTGCTCTACATCGATCGCCACCTGGTCTACGAGGTGACCAGCCCTCAAGCCTTTGAGGGCCTGCGCAGATCAGCGCGCAAGCCTTGGCGGACCGAGACCGTGCTGGCCACGGCTGACCATAATGTGCCGACCACGGAGCGCGCCGAGGTCATTCGAACGGGTATTGCGGATCCGCTGTCGCGAGCGCAGGTCGATCAGTTGGGGCGCAACTGCCGCGAGTTCGGCCTCACCGAATTCGGCCTTGATGATCCGCGTCAGGGCATCATTCATGTGATCGGTCCCGAGCAAGGTGCAACGCTGCCAGGCATGACGGTGGTCGCAGGCGACTCCCACACCAGCACGCACGGCGCCTTCGGGGCTCTTGCTTTTGGCGTGGGCACCTCCGAGGTTGAGCATGTACTCGCCACGCAATGTCTGACGGTGCAAAAGATGCGCACGATGCTGGTGCGTATTGACGGTGCACTTGGCATCGGTGTTACAGCAAAAGATCTGATCCTTGCCATCATTGCGCGGCTCGGTGCGGGTGGCGGTGCAGGCTATGCCATCGAGTTTGCCGGGAGTGCGGTTGCCCGCTTGTCGATGGAGGGGCGCATGACCGTGTGCAATATGGCGATTGAAGCTGGCGCGCGTGTGGGGTTGATCGCGGTGGATGACACCACCATCAACTATCTGCAAGGGCGGCCACTGGCCCCCAGGGAGGAACACTGGGACCGCGCAGTAGCTTACTGGCGAACGCTTGCAAGCGATGCCGATGCGGCCTATGACTGCGTGGTTTTGCTCAATGCCGCCGCGGTTTCACCGATGGTGAGCTGGGGTACCTCGCCCGACATGGTGTGCTCTGTGGATGAGCGCGTTCCCGATCCCGCCGACCTGCAAGACCCGCAGCGGCGCGCGGGCCTGCAGCGCGCACTGGACTATATGGGGCTCGTGCCCGGGATGCACATCACAGACATCCGGCCCGACAAGGTATTCATAGGCTCTTGCACCAATGCCCGAATTGAAGATCTGCGCCAGGCCGCGCTGATCGTGCAAGGGCATCACCTGGCAAGCAGCGTGAAGCAGGCACTGGTGGTTCCCGGGTCGGGCTTGGTCAAGGCACAGGCCGAAGCCGAAGGACTGGACCGAATCTTTCTTGCAGCCGGATTTGAATGGCGCGCGCCAGGCTGCTCGATGTGCCTGGGCATGAATGATGACCGACTGTTGCCCGGCGAGCGCTGTGCATCAACCTCCAATCGCAACTTCGAAGGGCGACAGGGCGCGGGCGGACGGACTCATCTGGTGAGCCCGGCGATGGCGGCCGCGGCCGCCATCGCTGGACATTTCATCGATGTGCGAAAACATGCGCCGTTCCACTGAGATGCCATTTTCATGCAAGCTTTCACCACGATTGAAGCCCTGGCCGCACCGCTGGATCGCAGCGATGTGGATACCGATGCCTTGATTCCCAAGCAGTTTCTGAAGTCGATCTCGCGCACTGGCCTGGGCCCCTTCCTGTTCGACGACTGGCGCTATCTGGATCGTGGCGAGCTGGGTCAGGACTGCAGCAAGCGGCCCTTGAACCCGGAGTTCGTTCTTAACCAGCCACGCTACGCAGGCTGCCAAATTCTTTTGGCGCGGGCCAACTTTGGCTGCGGCTCGAGTCGGGAACACGCGGTGTGGGCGTTGGCGGAGTACGGGTTTCGCATCATCATCGCCCCAAGCTTCGCCGATATTTTTTACGGCAACTGCCTCAAAAACGGCTTGCTGCCGATGGTGCTGGATGCGTCGGTGATAGACAGCGAGTTCGACGCAGTGCGGACGATGCCGAACTACCGCATGCGGGTGGACCTGGCAACTCAAACTGTTGCCACGGCCCGAGGCGGCATCTTTCATTTTGAGATTGACCCGCATCGCAAGCACTGTCTGCTCGAAGGTCTGGACGACATAGGGCTGACATTGCAGGCAGCACAACAGATCCGCGCCTATGAGCAGGTACGGCGCAGCCAGGAACCCTGGCTGTTCGGCAGCGGTGCCAGCCCCGCATGAGACTGGCGCACGAGTCGGATTTCAATAACCCACCAAAGGAGACATCACATGAAAAGACGAAATTTCTGGAACCGCCTGGCCGCACTGGCAGGTGCGCTAGCAGCCGTGATCGCGACACCCACACACGCCCAGGGCCAATATCCCAACAAGCCGGTGACCGTCATCGTCCCACATGCTGCGGGCGGCGCCACCGACACGATTGCCCGCATAGTGACTCAAAAGCTGGGCGAAGTCATGGGGCAACAGTTTGTGGCGGACAACCGACCCGGCGCGGGCGGCAACATTGCCACAGCCCTGGCGGCAAAAGCCAGGCCCGACGGCTACACTTTAATATTAACCGTCAACAGCACTCACGTCATCAACCCTGCGCTCTACAAGAGCACGGGCTTTGACCCCGTCAAGGATTTCGAACCTGTCAGTCTGGCGGCGAATGCGGGCTATGTACTGGTCGCCAACGCCGCCTTTCCTGCAAATTCCGTGGCAGATTTAATTGCGCTGGCTAAAGCCAAACCAGGCGTTGGACGAAGCCGCTACGCGGAGTAGTCCACCCCTGAGCTGACACGATTTATTCTGCACATTCACCCCGTCAATTCCGATGGGGTGATTCTGCAACATTTCGTGAGGACACAGCAGCATGAAGA
>JAKFXU010000031.1 GCA_021731215.1 Rhodoferax sp. | reverse complement strand
GGGCTCATGTGGTGAACCTCTCACCCAAGCACAATCGACGATGATCGTTTCAAACCTGTTAACCAAATATGTCTGAGATAAACATTGCGCACGTCGCGCGCCTAGATGATCTGACGCTGCGCGAACCGCACCGTCTTGAAGATCATCTTGCAGCCGTAGCCTGTATGAGTGCATGTTTCGCGCGGCGGTTTGGCTCACAGGACTGGGCCCGGCTCGCGGGTCAGTGGCACGATCTTGGAAAATATCGTCCGGCATTTCAACGCTACATTCGCCATGTGACCGGATTCGAGGCTGAAAACTCACATATTGAAAGCGCCGGTCGCGTAGACCACTCCACGGCAGGTGCGGTTCATGCTGTCAATGAGTTGGGCGACGCGGCAGGTCGGTTGTTGGCGTATCTCATCGCTGGCCACCACGCGGGCCTGCCTGACTGGAACGGTGACAACTCCAGTTTGTTTCAGAGACTGATAGCCGCACGCGATGCCGGCTTTCTGGAGGAAGCACTTAACCAAAAGCCACCAGAAGCAATATTGCGAGGTTCACGTCCTGCAAGTCGGCCCAAAGGAGAGACTGCTGACTTCCACCTGTGGATCCGCATGTTGTTTTCCTGCTTGGTGGATGCTGATTTCCTGGATACCGAGGCCTACATGAGTTCAGGCAAGTCTGACGTTCGTGCTACCTACTCGGGTATTGACGATTTACTTTCACGTTTTACCGTTAACGCAACCAGCCTCGCGGAGAAGGCATCTCCCACACTTGTCAATCAAATCCGTTCGGATGTATTGCGCCAATGTATTGAACGAGCAGGCGAAAAGTCAGCAAGCGGTCTTTACTCACTGACCGTCCCAACCGGCGGCGGCAAAACCCTTTCTTCTCTTGCTTTTGCCCTTCATCACGCTGCCAAGCATGGAAAACGGCGGGTGATCTACGCCATTCCCTACCTGTCAATCATTGAGCAAACTGCCGATACGTTTCGAAAAATCTTTGGAGAAGACGTAGTTGAGCATCACAGCAATCTTGACCCAGACAAAGAGACGGCCCGTAGTCGCCTGGCAACAGAAAACTGGGATGCACCACTGATCGTCACCACCAATGTTCAGTTGTTCGAGTCTCTTTTCGCTGCACGGACATCTCGCTGCCGCAAGCTGCACAACCTGGTGGACTCAGTCGTAATTTTGGACGAGGCGCAGCTCCTGCCCCCCGAGTTTCTGGAGCCTTGTCTTGCGGCTATTCGAACGCTTAGCGAGCACTACGGCGTGACCTTCGTACTCTGCACGGCGACGCAACCTGCTTTTCAGCCTCGGGAAATTAATGGGCAAGCCTTTTTCGGATTGCCTGACGTTAGCGAATTGATGCGAGGCGGTCCTTATGTCCAAAGTCCAGATGATCTTTACAGCGTGTTGGATCGGATTACGGTGCATTGGCCAGATTCAGTTTTGCCGACGAGTTGGGATCAACTGAGCGAACGCGTGCTTCAGCACGAGCAAGCCTTGGTCATCGTGAACCGAAAGCTTCACGCCAGCGAATTGACAAAGCGTATCCCTGGTGCCATTTACCTCTCTACGAACTTGTGCGGCTCGCATCGAGCTGAACGGCTAGATGAAATTCGAAATCGACTGACCGCGAACCGTGAACGGGTTAAGGCAGGCCTTCCTGTTCATCCATTGCACGTTGTGAGCACGCAGCTCATTGAAGCCGGGGTCGATGTAGATTTCCCGGTGGTCTATCGAGCGCTTGCTGGACTGGACTCAATTGCCCAAGCAGCCGGGCGGTGTAATCGGGAGGGGCAACTTTTGCATGGAGGGGTTAAGTCAAAAGGCGAAGTCTTTATCTTCATCCCACCGGAGCCAGCTCCTTCTGGTTTGCTATTGAAGGGGGAGCAAGCTACAAGGGCATTGCTTGCAATTGACCCGTGCCCAGAACTGTCACCAGCCTTGTTTGAGCGTTATTTTCGACTGTGGTTTGCATCAATCAACAGTATGGACACGGAGGGCATCCTTGCTTTGCTACAGCCCGGCAACGGCTTGGAAATCAGTTTCCGTACTGCCGCTGAAAAATTTCGCATCATCCCAGATGAAGGTGTACCGATCATTGTTCTTCTGGGGGAATCGAAAAAATGGATATCAATGCTCAAATCAAAAGGCACTGACCGCTGGCTAATGCGCAAGCTACAGCGCTACAGCGTCAACGTGCATAAGGATTGCCTGCGTCGCCTTGTTGATCGGCATGACGTGAATGAAGTACTGCCCGGCATTTATGTTCAAGCCAATGATCTGCTCTACGATGATGTATTCGGTTTTATCGGTTGCGCTGACGGCGTGGTACTGTCAGCCGAAAAATTATGCCTTTAGTGGAGGATGAACATGGTTAAGTCTCTCTGTCTCAAAGTCACTGGCGATTTCGCCTGCTTTACTCGCCCTGAGATGAAAGTTGAGCGCGTTTCCTACGACGTGATAACACCTTCAGCGACTCGGGCGGTTTTCGAGGCCATTCTGTGGAAACCGGAAATTCGGTGGCGGGTAACCAAGATCGAAGTGCTCAAGCCAATTCAGTGGATATCGGTGCGCCGCAACGAGGTTAGTAAATTGGCTTCCGCCGATCGTGCGGACGGCAAAAGTGATCGCGGCATTTACATTGAAGAACATCGACAGCAACGGGCTGGGTTATTTCTCAAGAATGTGGCCTATCGTCTTCATGCAGAGTTTGAAGTCGTGGATGGTTCCAAACATGTTCATCGATACCCGGAGCTGCGGGGCCGCTTACCAGCAGAACCAGAAGATAGCCAGCCGGAGAATCGTGTCAAATATTTGAACATGTTCCAGCGTCGTGCGCGAAAGGGGCAGTGCTTCTCGCAACCCTATTTGGGTTGCCGGGAGTTTTCTGCGCACTTTGAATACGTGGAAGATGCCAAAGCCGCAGAGCAGGCCGAGCCGCCAATCGCTGACAGTTCCGATCTGGGCTGGATGCTGTATGACATCGATTTCGTTGACGATATGAAACCGGGTTTCTTCAGGGCGGAGATGAAGAAAGGTGTCATTGACCTTGCCGGTGTGGAGGTACGGCGATGATTCTTCGGGCGCTTTACGAGTATTACCAACGCAAGCCAAGTCTGCCCCGTGAAGGGTGGATTGCGAAGGAGATCGACTTTGTCGCGGTTGTGGATGCGCAAGGAAACTGCCAAGCACTGAATCCGATGATCGAGAGGGTCGGAACAAGATGGGTCGGGAAGACCTACGAAGTGCCCGCTACCGGCCCCCAAGCACTGAAGCACAGCATGGCTGGAAGTGACCCTAATCTGCTTTGGGACAATATCTCCTTTGCTCTGGGCTATGGCAACAACGGCAAGCGTAAAGCCCGGCATTTCCGCAAGGAGCTTCGCGACTGGTTTCGTGCCAAGACTGACGATCCGGCAATGCTGGGCTTGAGGCGTTTCCTTGTACGTATCGCGCGCCACCCGGTCCAGTTGGAACAGTTGCTGAACACCCCCAATCTTCAGAGGCCAGAGGTACGAAGATCGCTGAAGAACGGTGGAACAGTTAGCTTCCGGTTTTCTGAGGATACGGATTCGTTGATCACCCACCGTCCTGCAATCCGTAGTCTCGTTGGCCTCAAGCAGGATGCTAAGGAAAAATCCGGCGTTTGTTTGATTAGTGGAAAACCGGACGCTATTGCCCGCTTGAACAACTCCATTGAGGGGATATATGACAAGCCCGGATCACCAGTTCGTAAGTACCTGGTTTCCTTCCAGAAGAACATGGGCTTCGATTCTTATGGCAAGGAGCAAGGTACGAACGCCCCCGTCGGCAAGCGCGCCGCTTTCGCCTACACCACGGCACTCAATCACTTGCTGACATCGAAGCAACGCATCCAGGTCGGAGATGCGTCTACCGTATTCTGGACTGCGACAGACAGCCGGATGGAGTCGCTGCTCTCGCAGTTTTTCGATGAGCCACCGCAGGACAATCCGGACCAGGGGACAAACGCCGTCAAGGAATTGTTCGAAGCGCCCTTGGCCGGAGCGCCCGCGATTTACGATGACGGCACTCGCTTCTACGTCCTGGGTCTTGCCCCCAACGCTGCCCGCATCGCCGTCCGTTTCTGGCATGTCGCCACGGTGGGTGATCTGGCTGGTCACATCCGCCAACACTTCGAAGATTTGGAAATTGTCCGGCCTCGGTATGTGGAACGCCCATTTCTGTCCGTCAAGGCTCTACTTCTCTCCGTCAGCCCCTTGGGTGATCTCGACAAGCTGCCGCCTAAGCTGGCTGGCGATTTCATGAAGGCCATCCTGGATGGCACCCCTTATCCGCAGACTCTGTTGCAGGCCACGTTACGTTGCATCCATGCAGAGCAGGCGAAGAAGGATAAGAAGACCGGAAAGCATAAAGAGCACGTTACCTACGCCCGTGCCGCGCTCATTAAGGCGTGGCTCAACAGGCAAACCCGCATGACCAACCCAAACCAGGAAACGGAGATCACCATGGCCCTCGATGAGAGCAACACCAACATCGGCTACCGGCTCGGTCGCTTGTTTGCCGTGCTGGAGAAAATTCAGGAAGACGTAAGCCCTGGTCTCAATACGACCATCCGGGACAGCTACTTCGGTTCCGCATCCAGCACGCCGGCTGCGGTCTTGCCCACTCTCATGCGACGTAGTCAGAACCATCTGACGAAATTGCGGAAAGAAAAGCCGGGCCTCTATGTCACCCGTGACAAACAAATTCAAGTGATTCATAGCATGGGCGTGGACGGCAAGATGGGATATCCCCCGGTCTTGTCATTGCCAGATCAAGGCAGATTCGTTATCGGCTACTACCAGCAACGTCAAGAATTTTTCAAACCCCAAACCTAATGGAGCCAACAATGAGCATTAAAAACCGTTACGACTTTGTCCTGCTGTTTGACGTGAAAGACGGCAATCCAAATGGTGATCCCGATGCGGGAAATCTGCCCCGACTTGACCCACAAACAGGTCAAGGCTTGGTTACCGATGTATGCATCAAACGGAAGATCAGGAATTATGTTGGCGTTACCAAACGCAAGGAAGATGACGCTTACGAGGATGGTTTCGATATTTATGTGAAAGAGAAGGCTGTACTGGGTCGCGCCCATTTTGATGCGTTCAAAAAACTGGGTATTACTTTAGGGCAGGATGCGGCTGAATTGATCCCTGATGCACTAGCAGCAGCGTTTGAAGAGTTAACTCTGCCGGACGGCATGGAGCTCGAAACGGATGAAGAAGACCGGTCTGTACTCAAGCTGTCTGCGGTGTTGGATAAAAAGGAAGCGAAAGCCTGGCTCAAAGAGTTGAACCCTGCTAAACCAGTGAAAGATTTTATTGATAGAGCGCTCAGGAATGTCACGGCGCGCAAGCCGAAACAAGAAGAATCGGATCAGGGGCGTGGCCAGATGTGCAAGGATTTTTACGACATCCGCACCTTTGGTGCTGTTTTGGCTCTGAAGACGGCGCCCAACTGTGGGCAAGTGCGTGGCCCGGTGCAGATGACATTTGCGCGATCCATCGAACCCATCGTCACACAAGAACATTCAATTACACGGTGCGCGGTAGCAACCGAGGCTGAGGCCGAAAAACAGGGCGGGGACAATCGAACAATGGGCCGCAAGTTCACTGTGCCATACGGTCTCTATCGAGCCCACGGTTTCATTTCTGCTCATCTGGCCGGACAAACGAAGTTTGACGAAAAGGACCTTGAGCTGCTGTGGGAGGCATTGCAAAACATGTTTGAGCATGACCACTCCGCCGCTCGCGGGCAAATGGCTGCACAGGGGCTTTATGTGTTTAAGCATGACAGCCACTTGGGCAATGCCCCGGCGCATGCCTTGTTCGACCGCTTGCAAGTCAAGCCCAAAGAAGAGGGTGCAGTCGCACGCAGCTTCAATGCGTATTCTGTTTTGTTTGACGACCAAAGCTTATCTGTTGGGCAATCGGTCCAGCCAACAGCAGGCGTAACACTGACAAGAAGATGCTGAAATTGAACGTATTGAAAGGTGCTGGCAATGAAAATCTTTCCCACTGAATTTGACAGTCAAAGCATCCGTCGTTTATACGACGAGACGACCGAAATCTGGTGGTTTTCCGTCATCGACGTGGTGCAGGTGCTCACGCAGCAGCCCGATGACTTGACCGCTCGCAAATACTGGAACCAACTTAAGCGCCGGCTTGCCAATGAGGGCAGTCAACTGGTGACAAGTTGTCACCAGTTGAAAATGCCCGCCGCAGACGGCAAGCAGCGCCTCACCGACGTCGCCACCGCCGAGACCCTGCTGCGCCTGGTGCAGTCCGTCCCCAGTCCCAAGGCCGAGCCCATCAAACTCTGGCTTGCCAAGGTCGGCTATGAGCGCATGCAAGAGATGGCCGACCCGGCCCTGTCGCTGGACCGGGCACGTCAGACCTGGCAGCAGCATGGGCGCAGCGACAAGTGGATTGCGCAACGCATGACCGGGCAGGAAACGCGCAACAAGCTGACCGACTACTGGCGCGGCCACGACATCAAGGAGGGCAGTGAGTTTGCCATTCTGACCAACATCATTCATCAGGAATGGGCCGGGGTGAGTGTCAATGAACACAAGGGGATGAAGGGCCTGAAAAGCCAGAATCTGCGCGACCACATGAGCGAGGCGGAACTGATTTTCACTGCCTTGGCCGAGCTGTCCACCCGGCAGATCGCGGAAAACGTGGACGCCACCGGCATGCGGCAAAACAAAACGGCCGCCAAGGCCGGGGGCCGCATCGCCCGTCAGGCCCGCCATCAACTGGAAAGCCAGACCGGCAAGTCGGTGGTGTCGGGTGTCAATTACCTGCCGCCGGTTGCGAAGAAAGCTTTGAAGGCACCGCGCAAGGCGTAAGGTGCGGCAAGATTCGAAAATCCCGTGGCAGCCGAGCTTGAACAAATCGCCCTGTCTGCCCTGCAGCACTGGCAATATTGCCCGCGCCAGTGCGGCTTGATTCACCTGGAGCAGGTGTTTGACGAAAACGTCCACACCCTGCGCGGCCAGGCGCTGCATGCCAAGGTAGATCAGCCCGGCGTTGAAACGGCCAAAGGCGTGCGCGTGGAGCGCGCTTTGCCACTGTGGCACGATGAGTTGGGTTTGGTGGGCAAGTCGGATGTCGTGGAGTTTTTGGCCGGCGGCGTGCCCTACCCGGTGGAATACAAGCATGGCAGCCGCAACAAAGCGGCTGACATTGCTGCCTGTGATGACTTGCAGTTGGCCGCTCAGGGCATGTGCCTGCAAGCGATGACCGGCAAGGCCGTGAACGAGGGCGCTATTTATTACGCCACCTCCAAACGGCGGCGCGTGGTGGCTATCACCGAACAACTGCGCGCTGAGGTGATTCACACCGCCGACGCCATTCGCCAAATGCTAATCCGAGGTGAATTGCCTCCACCCTTGGCAGCCGAGCAGACCGCCAAGCGCTGCAAGGCGTGTTCACTGCTGGAGCGGTGCCAGCCCCAAGCCACGCACACGGGTTTGCTTGCGGCCCGCGCAGCGCTGTTTGACCCCGACGCGTAAGTACCCTCTGAAAACCACGCTGGATTTACTGTAGACGGGCTGTTAGCATCTAAAACATCAATCTTGCTGAAAGGAAAAAATCATGGCTGCTGTGTTCAAAGACATTGAAACCCAGGCCCTTGCCTTGCCAGAGCGCGAGCGCAGTGCGCTGGTGGCCCGGCTGCTGGAGAGCCTGGATTCAGCGTTTGACGATTCTCCCCAAGCGGTGGCGGCCGCATGGGATGAAGAAATCGCGCGCCGTATTGCAGATTGCGATGCAGGGCGCACCCAGGGCATTCCAATCGAACAGGTGCAGGCTGAAATACAACTTCTGCTGCGCCAACATGCCAGGGCATGAGAACTCTCTATCAGCCTGCCGCACTGAAGGAGTTTCGGGCGGCGATCATCTGGTATATCGAGGCCGCTGGTCAACGACAGGCTGAGGCTCTTGATCGAGGAATCAACGCCAAACTGGAACTGCTGAAGGATCACCCGCTGATCGGCACACCTGGCATTGGGGGTAGCAGGTGGATGCCGCTGAAACGATTTCCGTACACACTGCATTACAGGGTGGTTGGCGAAGTGATCGACATCTTGGCAGTGGCGCATCAAAGACGTCGCCCTGGTTATTGGCTAAAGCACTGATGCCATGCAACTCCTCAACACCCTCTATGTCACGACGGCGGACACGTATCTGCGGCTGGACAACGACACCCTGCGTGTCGAGGTGGAGCGCGAGACCAAACTGCGCGTGCCCTTGCACCACTTGATTGCGGTGGTGTGTTTTGGCCACACCGGCTTGTCGGCGCCGCTGATGCACCGCTTGGCTGAAGGGGGCATTGCGCTGGTGCTGCTGGATGACAACGGGCGTTTCAAGGCCAGGTTGGAGGGCGCAGTCACCGGCAATGTGCTGCTGCGCCAGGCACAGTTTGCGCGGGTGGCAGACCCAGTGTTTACGCTGGATATGGCACGCGCTTGCGTGGCGGGCAAGATCAAAAACACGCGCCAGGTATTGCAACGCGGCGCACGCGAGGCAAAGCTTGACGACGAGGCCAAAGCGCTTACCCGCCTGGCTGACGATTTGGCTGCCAGCCTGCGTGCGCTGCCAGACGCCACCAGTCTGGATGTCTTGCGGGGAATCGAGGGCGAGGCCGCGCGTCAATATTTTGTCGGCCTGAATTTGCTGGTGCGCACCGACCAGCGCGCGGCCTTCCAGATGGACGGGCGCACACGTCGCCCGCCACGCGACCGCTTCAATGCCATGCTGTCTTTCTTGTACGCGATGTGGATGAACGATTGCCGCAGCGCACTGGAGGCTGCCGGGCTGGACCCGCAAGTGGGTTTCTTGCACGCCTTGCGCCCCGGTCGTGCGGCATTGGCGCTGGACTTGATGGAAGAGTTTCGTCCCTGGGCTGATCGGCTGGCCCTGACCTTGATCAACCGGGGGCAATTGGAGGCGGATGACTTTGCGTTGCGCGAAGGTGGCGGCGTGTCCCTGGAGCCTGATGCGCGCAAGGCCGTGGTGGTGGCGTATCAGGAGCGCAAGCGCGACGAGATCAACCACCCGCTGCTCGCCCAATCCGTACCCTTGGGTTTGGTGCCTTTGGTGCAGGCCCGTTTGATGGCGCGCGCCCTGCGCGATGACGGTGCGCCGTATGTGCCATTTGTGGCGAAGTAGGATTGAGCGATGCTGGTGCTGGTTTGCTACGACGTGAGTACCGAAACCAAGGCCGGGCGCCGCCGCTTGCGAAGGGTGGCCAAAGTCTGTGAAAGCACCGGGCAACGGGTACAAAAGTCAGTTTTTGAGTGCCAGCTCGATATCGCACAGTTTGAGGCACTTGAGCGGGAATTGCTTGCGGAGATCGATGCCCAACAAGACTGCTTGCGCCTGTATCGCATGCCCGAGACACGCGGCTTTGAAGTGCTTGAGCACGGCGCCTTCAAGGCGGTGGACTTTGATGGGCCGCTGGTGCTTTGATTGCGCTCGGGGATGGCCACAGACGCCTGGTCTGTGGTAAGGTCAATACCGCGAACCCCAAGTGGCGGACTTCTCCCTATAAGGTTCGCGCGCTACGCAAGCCATTGATTCAAATGATCTTTCAGAATTGCTCTATTCAAATGCACAGTGCGAATCCTGTCGAGCAACGAGGTTCGCGCGAATGCACCAAAAATGCCTTTGTTGACAACCTTTTGGCGGCGAAGTGCATCGCCCGGCAGCAATGCCGGGCGTGGATTGAAACTGTGCACTTGGTGGTCCGTGATTCTCTTGCCG
Organism: Rhodoferax sp.; assembly: GCA_021731215.1. Taxonomy (GTDB): domain Bacteria; phylum Pseudomonadota; class Gammaproteobacteria; order Burkholderiales; family Burkholderiaceae_C; genus Rhodoferax. The sequence continues at coordinate 2,608 of JAKFXU010000031.1, read as the reverse complement.
GGCGCATCGCCCGGCAGCAATGCCGGGCGTGGATTGAAACGCATTTGCTGGCTGCATTCGGCTTCGCAGTAGCGCATCGCCCGGCAGCAATGCCGGGCGTGGATTGAAACGAGAAGGAGTATGGGCAACTGTACGGGCCAATCGGGCATCGCCCGGCAGCAATGCCGGGCGTGGATTGAAACTCTCGAACACCTGAAGAGGCGGCAAGGGCCACGGCGCATCGCCCGGCAGCAATGCCGGGCGTGGATTGAAACATCTGCCGGTCACACTGGGCGCTCTGGGCTTTGAGCATCGCCCGGCAGCAATGCCGGGCGTGGATTGAAACCTTGAGCTCAAAGACGGCATGCAGCGCCTGCTGGGCATCGCCCGGCAGCAATGCCGGGCGTGGATTGAAACACGCCGCCGTTGATCCAGGTGGAGAACCTGGTGCGCATCGCCCGGCAGCAATGCCGGGCGCGGAGGGTGCGATGCAAACTGATGTACCCAAGCAAAGACCCTCACCCCAGCCCTCTCCCAAAGGGCGAGGGGGGGGTGACAGCCAAAATGCGCAATTGGAGCATGGCCCTCTCTGGCCCCCTCTCCCTCTGGGAGGGGAAGGGCCTTATACACATCAGTTTGAATCGCGCCCGGGCGTGGATTGAAACCGTCAATGCTTGCTTCGCAAAATCGGCCAATCACGCAGCGACCCTCGTGAACCTTGCGGATGCCAGGCCATCAGCCCGCCCGTTGCAACACAATCCTCAGCGGGCAGCGTCCATCATCCGCCCCAGCCACTCGTCGATCTCCTGCACCGCCGCATCCGCCGCTGCCGTCAGCGCGCGCACGCCGCCGCTGGCGTCGGGCGTGGCGGCGGGGCGCTGCACGATCACGCTGGTCTGCGCCAGCGCGGTTTCGCCGCTGCGGCTGGCCTGTGTCAGCGTGGCGTGCAGGCGCAGCAGGCCCGCGCTCTTTTGCGGGGTCTCAAACAAATGGCTGAATTCTTGCAATTCGACGCGCAGGGTCAGGGCGGCGGTTAATGGACCGGGCGCGCTCACAGCGCTGCCTTCACCCGGGTTGAGCGGGGCGCGGCGCTGACCCAACTGTTCGCGCAGGCGCTGGCCCAGCAACTGGGCCGGCGTCATGCTCCAGCGCGCCTGGGCGTAGGCCTTGAGTTGTTGGGCATCGGCATAGGCCAGGCGGTACAGCACGGCGCTGCTGTCGAGCGCGGGGCTGGCCTCGATCTCGGCCACGGCCAGCGGGGCCGCATGGCGCGGGCCACTGCGCGCTGGCGCGCTCAGGGCGCCGGGGCCAAAGTCATAGACGACCGGGTGCGGCGCTGGGTTGGGCAGGGCGCAGCCGCTCAGGGCCAGCAAGAGCACAAGAAAAATGCCGCTGGCGCGCGCGCAACCGGTGTCGCCGGCGACTGAATTCAGGGGGTGGTTCATGGTTTGCCTGGGGGTGCGGAAAAACCGGGTTCGCCGGGGCCGGGCGCCGGCGGACGGTTGCCAAAAATCAGCGCCTGCGGGTTGTCATTGACGGTGCCCGCAGCCCGGCCCAGTTGGCGCGCCGTGCGGGCGGCGTCGTCAACGGCGCGATGCAGGCGCGGCAGGGTGGCGGCGCCCAGGGTTTGCCCGGTGGCGACCAGGGTGTCAGTGCCCTGGGCCAGTTGGTCGAGCGTGCCGCCAGCGGCATTCATGCGCTCGGTCACCGCCCGGAAGGCGCGCGCCGAGGCGCGCGCCTCGTCGGCGCTTGAGCCCACCCGCAGCGAGGTGTCCTGCACGGTCTGGAGCGTGGCACGGGTCTCTTGCACCAGTGGCGCCAAGGTCTGGGCCGAACGCGTTGACAACTGTTCGACGCTGGCAGCGGCCTGGCTCACATTGCCAATCGCCGTCATCAGGCGCTGCTGATTGTCGGGCGCCAGCAGCCGGTTGACGTGGCGGCTGGTTTCTTCGAGCTGCGCCAAAATACGCCCGCCCTGGTCGGACCATTGGGCCAGCAGGCTGGGGCGCATCGGAATGCGCGCCGGTGGCTTCTGGCCGGCCGGCAGGCGCACCGTGGATACGCCGCTGTCGTCGAGCTGCACAAAGGCCAGGCCGGTGACGCCCAGATAAGCCAGCGTGGCAAAGCTTGACTCGGTGAGCGGGACCTGCTCGTCAATCGCGATGCGGATCAGCACCTGGCCGCTCGCCTGGGGGTCGAAGCCGATGGCCGTGACCTTGCCGACGTTGACCCCCTTGAAGCGCACCGAGGCCTGCGGCTGCAGGCCGGTGACGGCGTCGCGGCTGGACAGCTCGTAGACCCGCAATTGGCCGGTTTCGCGCGTCAGCCAGAGCGCCAGCGCCACCACCAGCGCCAACAGCGCCAGCACAAAGGTGCCGGCCGCCAGGGCGTGAGATTTGTTTTCCATAAGGTTCCGTTTTTACACTGGCGGGCCGGGTTGGCGCAACAAGGCCTGGGCGCGCTGCCCGCGCTGGCCTTGGAAGAAGTCCTGAATAAAGGGATGGGCGCAGGCCAGCACCTCGCTGGGCGTGCCGTTGATGATGATGCGCTTGTCAGCCACCACGGCAACGCGGGTGCTGAGTTCAAACAAGGTGTCGAGGTCATGCGTGACCATCACCACGGTCAGCCC